>JASFLD010000118.1:0-9751 GCA_050118275.1 Gemmatimonadales bacterium | reverse complement strand
AAGCGGCGACCATCGCAACGCAACGATCGTTAGACATTTGTGCCGCCTCTCGAGGAAGAACCTACAGAGATCGAGCTTGTCGATCCCGAACGCGGATGTCGCAGCGTTGCGGTGTGCCGTGCTCCCACCGCTCGCCGCGATTCTCGATTGTCAGTTGGTGAATAAATCGAAGATGTTGCCGAGCTTCGAGCTGTCGGCCTTGTAAAGCTCCGTGTACCGGCAACGCTCGCAGGTCACCGCGGTGAATTTCTTGTGCTGTACGTCGAACACCTTACTCCAGAAGCCGCCGGCCGTGCTGACGGTGCTCAGCTCACAGCTCGTGTTCGAGCACTTGGGGCACTTGAAGTTGAATTGAGTCGGTTCGTACGAGCGCATGTCTCCTCCAATGCTGTCGCCATTTAGGCAGTATGCGCGCCGCTGAGGAGCCTTGCAAGGCACACACGATAGGCTTCTCGATTCTCGGAACCGTGCGTGTTAGATTCTCAGCCGGCCCCAACCAGCCGATCCGAGCGGCCGGCCTGCCTCGAAAACATTCGGCACGGCTGCGGTGTCCCGGCAGGTGGGGCTACCGCGCACAGTCACTGCCGATCGCCACCGGCTACAGAGTCGGGAGTCGACAGATGCTCAGACGAACGCCGTTCCACACCAGAACCGGTCCGTTGTGTCAGGCCCAGAATTGGCGACGCTGGGCCGGTTATGTCGTGGCGAGCTCCTACGAGCTAACTCACGAGCGCGAGTATTACGCGATACGTAGTGCGACCGCGCTCCTCGATATCACTCCGCTCTACAAGTACCTGGTTCGCGGGCCGGACGCGGTAAGGTTCTTGAATCGCGTCCTCACGCGCGACATCGAGCAGTCCGAGGAGGGGCGGGTGATGTACGGGCCGTGGTGCGACGAAGCGGGCAAGGTCCGCGACGACGGCACCCTGCAACATTTGGGCGCCGGCGTATTCCGACTGACCTCGGGCGAATCCAACTACCGCTGGCTTTGCGACAGCGCGTTCGGTCTCGACGTGACCATCGAGGACGACTCGGATCGGACCGCCGCCCTCGCCCTTCAGGGACCGACTTCACGAGCCATACTGCAGAGCGTCTCGCATGCCGACCTGGCCAGCTTGCCCTACTTCCGCCTGACTCACGCAAATGTGGGCGAAATACCGGTGACGATATCGCGCACCGGCTACACGGGCGACCTGGGTTACGAGGTCTGGACCGAGGCGCAACACGCGATTCGTCTGTGGGACACGTTGATGGAGGCGGGACAACCCTACGGCATCACGCCGACGGGGATACTCGCCCTGGACATCGCGCGCATCGAGGCAGGCCTCTTATTGATCGACGTCGACTACGTACCGTCCCATCGCGCGCTGGTCCCATCGCGGAAATCCTCGCCGTTCGAGCTGGGGCTCGGTTGGGCGGTCCGCCTCGAGAAGCAGAGTTTCGTCGGGCGCAACGCCCTCTTGGAGGAGTGGCAACGCGGGGTGATGTGGCAATTGAAGGGCCTGGAAATCGACTGGACATCGTTGGAGCGCGTCTACGCCGAGTTCGGCTTGCCACCGCAGCTCCCGGCCGTCGCCTGGCGGACGAGCGTGCCGGTCTACGCCGGCGGCAAGCAGGTCGGCTATGCGACCAGCGGTTGTTGGTCACCGACGCTCAAGAAATACATCGCGCTGGCACACCTCGAGAAGGCGCATGCGGAGACGGGCGCGCGCGTCGAGATGGAGGTGACGGTGGAGCACCAGCGGAAACGGGCCGCCGCTAGAGTTGTGGAAACGCCGTTCTTCAATCCCGAAAGAAAACGGGCCACAGGATGAGCAACAAGTCGAAGTACGATGCCGTGATCATCGGCGGCGGCCACAACGGTTTGGTCACAGCCGCCTATCTGGCGCGAGCGGGCAAGCGGGTTCTGGTGCTCGAACGGCGCCCTCGCGTCGGCGGCTCGGCCGTGACGGAAGAAGTCTTTCCGGGCTTCAAGTTCTCGGTGCTGTCGTACGTCGTCAGCCTGCTGCGGCCCGAGATAATCCGCGAGCTGGATCTGCCGAGTCACGGCCTCGAGCTGTTGCCGCTCGAGAGCACGCTCACGCCTCTGCCGGACGGTGACTATTTGGTGCGCTGGGCGGATCACGATCAGACCCGGCGCGAACTCTACCGTCACTCGCCTCGCGATGCCGATGCCTACGACGATTTCGGCAAGTTGATGTTCCACCTCGCCTTCGCGGTGAAGCCGATTCTTGGTATGGTACCGCCCGATCCCACCTCGCTCAGCCCGAAGGATCTGCGGGCGCTGTTGCGACTCGGCAAGCATTTCCGTTCGCTGGAGCCCGAGCACTTCTACGCGCTGTGCAAGCTGATGACGATGGCGGCGGCCGATTACCTCGACGAGTGGTTCGAGACCGAGCCGCTCAAGGCCACCATGTCGGCGAGCGGCATCATCGGTACCTTCCTCGGACCCCGTTCACCGGGCACGGCCTACGTTCTCTTGCACCACTACATGGGCGAGATCGATGGCGTGTTTCGCTCTTGGGGCTTCGCGAAGGGCGGGACCGGGGCGGTCAGCGAGGCAATCGCCGGGGCGGCACGCCGTTTCGGAGCCGAGATCCGTCTGGAAACGCCCGTGCAGCAGATCATCGTCAAGAACGAACGGGCGGTCGGCGTGGCGCTCGAGGACGGAGAGGAGATCTATTCGAACCTGGTGGTCACCTCGGTCGATCCAAAGCGGACTTTCCTGCATATGATCGAGCCGGGTCACTTGCCGTCGGACTTCCTCGAATCGATCCGCCGATACAGAATCCGCGGCTCGTCGGGCAAGGTGAATCTGGCGTTGGGCGAGCTTCCCGACTTCACGTGCCTGCCGGGCGACGGACCGCATCTGCGTGGCGCGATCTCGATCAGTCCCAGCATCGAGTACATCGAACGCGCCTACGACGACGCCAAGTACGGGAATTTCTCCCAGCACCCGTATATGGACATCATCATCCCCTCGATGATCGACCCGGGAATGGCGCCACCCGGCAAGCACGTCATGTCCATATTCTGCCAGTACGCGCCATTCGAGCTGACCGGCGGTTGGACCGATGAGAAACGCGAGGCATTCGGCGACGCGGTGGTGGACACGATCGCGCAGTTCGCGCCCAATCTGCGCGACGCGATCATCCATCGGCAGGTCGTGACGCCCTGGGACATGCAGGAGGAGTTCGGATTGACGGAGGGCAACATCTTTCACGGCGAGCTGTCGTTGTTCCAGTTGTTCTTCCTGCGGCCCGCCGCACCGTGGGCCGACTACCGCACGCCGCTGAAGAGCCTCTACCAGTGCGGCTCCGGCACCCATCCCGGCGGCGGCATTGCCGGCACATCGGGCCGCCTGGCCGCCCAGAACATCCTGAAGGACTGGTAATGATGAACGATGCCTACGACGTCATCGTCATCGGTGCCGGACACAATGGCCTGGTGACAGCGGCGTATCTCGCCAGGGCCGGACTCCGCGTCCTAGCGCTCGAACGACGCGATGCCGTGGGGGGCGCGGCGCTGACGCGGGAGGTCTTTCCCGGGTTCAGATTCGAGTCAGCCGCCCATCGCGTCAATTGGTTGCACCCCATGTTGGCGCGCGACCTACGATCGGCCCTCGATCGGGCGGAGGCCGGTGGCCTCTCGCAGACCTACGGGCGGGCCGAGCTCGTCGACAGCGACCCGACCGTATTCACCCCGCTCGCGGACGGACGGCACCTCACGCTCTGGCGCGAACCGGCACGCTCGATCGAGGCCGTCCGCCGATTCTCCGAGGCCGATGCGGAAAATTGGAACGCGTTCGCGGCGCTTGTCTCAAAAGCGTGCGGCCTGCTGGGTGAACTCTACCAGGACGCGCCACCGGACGTTCTTTCACGGAAGGGGAGCGAGCTGTGGGAATTGCTACGCCTCGGTCGCGCCTTCCGTCGCCTCGGCAAACGCGAGATGATGGAGGTCACGCGCATTCTGCCGATGACCATACGCGAGCTGCTCGATGAGTGGTTCGAGACCGACGTACTGAAAGGCACGTTGGGGGCCGCGGGGATCACCGGGCTGTCTCAGGGGCCGATGGGCGGGGGAACGGCGCTCATGTTCTTGCACCAACACGTCGGTGCGGCGCAGGGCGTGTTCAGGGGTTTCCAGCTGGTCCGTGGTGGCATCGGTAATCTGATCAACGCGTTGGAGGCTTTCGCCCTGGAGAGCGGCGCGGAGATCCGTAAGAACGCTGCCGTCGAGCGAATCGCGGTCAAGGAAGGCCGCGCCGTCGCAGTCGTGCTGGCCGACGGAAACGAGTTGGCAGCCCGACGGATCGTATCCAGCCTCGACCCGAAGCGGACATTCCTCCAGTTGCTCGATCCCACCACGCTCGATCCGAATTTCCTGCACGCGGTGCGGAACGTCAGGATGAAAGGCGTCTGTGCCAAGGTGAACCTGGCTCTGAGCGAGCTTCCCGACTTCAGCTGTCTGCCGGGCGACGGCCCGCACCTGCGCGGACTGATCTCGGTCAGCCCCAACCTCCGTTATCTCGAGCGGGCCTACGATGACGCGAAGTACGGCCGCATCTCGGCCGAGCCCTACCTCGAAGCCTTCATCCCGTCGCTGCACGATGCGGGAATGGCTCCGCCGGGCCAGCACGTGATGTCGATCCTGGCTCAGTACGCCCCCTATCATCTGAAGTCCGGTGCGTGGGACGACGCGATGCGGACGGAACTTGGTGACTCCGTCGTCAAGACGCTGGCCGTATACGCTCCCAACATCGAGACGGCGATCCTGCATCGACAGGTGTTTTCGCCACTCGACCTCGAGGCCGAGTTCGGTTTGACGGAGGGCAACATCTACCACGGGGAGATGACGCTGGATCAACTGTTCGTGATGCGGCCCGTACCCGGCTGGGCTCGCTACCGCACGCCGATCGCCAACCTGTTCTTGTGCGGCGCCGGGGCTCATCCGGGCGGCGGGGTGACAGGCGCGCCGGGTTTCAACGCGGCTCGGCAGATTCTCAAGGACGGAGTGGCGTCGCAGTAGTCACTCTGGATCAAACATCCTCGACGAAGATGGCGCGTACCGGCCCGGACAGTACGGTCGCCCGATGCCGGTGCTCCCCTCCCGCCGGGATGAAGACCGCATCCTCTGGAAACGTAGAGTTCTGTCTGACCCTCGTGTTTGACCGACCCGCACGCCCGTCGCTAACTTCCCGCGGCTGCTGAACCTTCCAACGATTCAGGTTGATCTCATGGCCTACAAACCCATCGAAGACTACGGCATCATCGGTAACATGCACAGTGCAGCACTGGTCGGTATCGATGGGTCGATCGACTGGTACTGCTACCCGCACTTCGATTCGCCCAGCGTGTTCGCCGCGATCCTGGACGATGCAAAAGGGGGGTACTTCAAGATCTCACCCGTCGGCGGTGTCGTGAATCACAAGCAGTACTATTGGCCCGACACGAATGTCCTCGTCACACGCTTCCTGTCGGTCGCCGGGGTCGGCCAGGTGGTGGACTACATGCCCGTCGACATGCGGGAGGGAGAACCCGGCCGCCGATCGCTGATCCGCCGCGTCCAGGTCGTGAGAGGAACGATGACCTTCCGTTTGGAGTGCGTGCCGGCGTTCAACTACGCGCGCGATGGACACGACACGTCAGTAACGCCGTCAGGCGCGTGCTTCCACTCGGCCGACCTGAGCCTGGGATTGGCGACCGACCTACCGCTTCGAGCCGGAGACGGCGGCGGCGTGACCGCGGAATTCACCCTCGAGCAGGGAGACATCGCCGTTCTCATGCTACGCGAGATCGCCGCCGACGCGGGTTGTGGCCTGGCGCTGTCCCGCGAGCAGGAGTACACGATCTTCCGGCACACGGTCGGCTGGTGGCGTCACTGGCTGGACGGCTGCAGCTATACGGGCCGCTGGCGCGAGGCGGTACTGCGATCGGTTCTGGCCCTGAAGCTGCTGACGTACGAGCCGACGGGCGCCATCGTGGCATCGCCGACGTGCAGCCTCCCGGAGAGCATCGGCGGCGCTCGCAACTGGGACTATCGTTACACCTGGATTCGGGACGCCGCCTTCACGCTCTACGGATTCATCCGCGTGGGATACATCGAGGAGGCAGCGCAGTTCGGGCAGTTCTTGCGCGAGCGAATCAAGGAGCCCGAGCCGGATGGATCGTTGCAGATCATGTACGGCATCGACGGACGCCACGAGCTGACCGAAGAGACGCTGGATCACCTGGACGGCTACCGCGGATCGCGGCCGGTGCGAATCGGGAACGGCGCTCACAACCAGCTGCAGCTGGACATTTACGGTGAGTTGATGGATTCGTTGTACCTGTTCAACAAGTACGGGACTCCCATCGCCTACGACGGCTGGATCTGGTTACGCCGCATGGTCGACTGGCTCTGCGACAACTGGCATCGCGAGGATGAGGGGATCTGGGAGGTTCGGGGTCCCAAGCAACACTTCGTCTACTCGAAGTTGATGTGCTGGGTGGCGCTGGACAGGGCGCTGCGTCTGGCCGATAAACGCTCGCTGCCCGCCGATCGCGCCCGGTATCTGAAAGTGCGAGATCGGATATACGAAGAGGTTTTCGAGAAAGGCTGGAACGCGGAACGTCGGGCGTTCGTACAACACTACAACAGCGATTCGCTAGACGCTGCCAACCTCATCATGCCGCTCGTATTCTTCATCTCGCCCAATGACCCGCGCATGCTGAGCACGATAGACGCCACACTCCGTCCCCCGAGCGAGGACGGTTTGCTCGAGAACAACCTGGTCTACCGCTACAACGTCTACGAGACGAACGATGGACTCGAAGGCGAAGAGGGCTCCTTCAACATGTGCACCTTCTGGTTGGTCGAAGCGCTGGCTCGCGCCGGCAGACGGGACCCGGAACGCCTACAGCGCGCGCGCCTGATGTTCGAGGAAATGCTGGGGTACGCGAACCACGTCGGGCTGTACGCCGAGGAGACCGGTCCGATGGGTGAGGCCTTGGGCAACTTCCCTCAGGCGTTTACACACCTGAGCCTGATCAGCGCCGCCTTCAATCTCGATCGCGCGCTGGGCGCTCACGACTAGGACCCAGGCCCCGTGAGCGACCACGACCACGATTAGGATCACGAGAAGAACTCCTGCTCCTGACCCTGATCGAGATCGTGATCGTAGTCGTCGTGATCGTCGGCAGTCTGAGATCAGGCGACGGTGACTTCCTCGTTCAGGAAGACGTCCTGGATGGAATGGAACAGCTCGACACCTTCCTTCATCGGCCGCTGGAACGTCTTGCGTCCCGAGATCAGTCCCGTACCGCCACCGCGTTTGTTGATGACCGCGGTCTTGACCGCCTCGGCCAGGTCGCCTTTGCCCGTCGAAGCGCCGCCGCTATTGATCATTCCGACGCGCCCCATGTAACAGTTGGCAACCTGCCAGCGGACTAGATCGACGGGGTTTTCGGTCACCAACTTCTCGTAGACCAACTTGCTGGTCTTGCCGAACTTGATGGCGTTGTAGCCGTCCAGGTGCGTCGGCAGCTTCTGCTTCACGATGTCCGCCTCGATCGTGACGCCGAGGTGGTTGGCCTGGCCCGTCAGGTCGGCCGCCGCGTGATGGTCGACGCCGTCCTTCTTGAAGGCGGAATTCCTCAGATAGCACCACAGGAAGGTAGCCAAGCCCATCTCGTGGGCCAGCGAGAACGCTTCCGATATCTCGACCAACTCGCGGCGGGCGTCGTCCGAGCCCCAGTAGATCGTGGCGCCCACCGCCGAGGCCCCGAGGTTCCACGCCTGCTCCACGCTGGCGAACAGCACCTGCTCGTAACTGTTGGGATAGGTGAGCAGCTCGTTGTGGTTGATCTTGACCAAGAACGGGATCTTGTGCGCGTACTTACGCGAGATCGCGCCGAGAACCCCGAGCGTCGAGGCGACACCGTTACACCCTCCCTCGATCGCCAGTTCGACGATCCTCTCGGGGTCGAAGTAGATGGGATTCGGCGCGAACGAAGCCGCGCCGGAGTGCTCGATACCCTGATCGACCGGCAGGATCGACAGATAGCCCGTCCCGGCCAAGCGACCCGAGTTGAAGAACCGCTGCAGATTGACCAAGACCTGCGGGTTGCGATCCGAGCCCGCCCACACCCGATCGACGAAATCGGGGCCCGGCAAATGAAGCATGTCTTTCGGAATGCCGGTGCATTGATGGGCCAGGATCGGCTCCGCCTCCTCTCCCAACAACTCCTCGATTCCCGCTAGGGTATCCACCTTCGTAGCGCTCATATCGTCTTGCCTCCCTCCAAGTTCAAATCGGTTCCCTTCGATCGATGCGACCGGCTTCATTCAGGCTGAATCAATGTCCGACGGCTGATCCAGCGCACGACCCGCCGCCCGATCGATATACCAGTGCAGCTCGCCTTCGGTCGGCCGGATTAGTTGGGCCGGGTAGCGAGGCCTCGAACCTCCGTCCGCCAGGACCCTGGCGAGCATCTCCGACTTCTCTGCCCCACTGACCAAGAAGACTATACATGCAGCGCGATTGAAGACAGGGCAAGTCAGTGTCAGGCGATGGGCGTCGAGCTTTTCGATCCAATTCGCGACGACCAGGCGTCGGGTTTCGGTCAGCGCTGCCGTGCCCGGGAAAAGCGAGGCCGTGTGACCGTCGGAACCCATCCCCAGGAACACGAGATCGAAACGGGGAAGGTTTTCCCCTGCCAGCCGAAATACCCGGTGCAACGTCGCCTCGTACTCGGCCGCCGCGCGATCGGGCGGGGTGTGTTCCGCCGGCATGCGGTGAACGTTCTCGTGTCGAATCGGCACACGCGACAGAAGCAACCGGTCGGCCATTCCGAAATTGTTGTCGGGATGCTCCGGCGGAACGGTCCGTTCGTCACCCCAGAAGAAGCGAATCTGCGGCCACGGAATCCGGCTGCGCAACGGTTCGGCCGCCAGCAGTTCGAAGAGGCGTTTCGGTGTCGAGCCTCCCGACAAGGCGACAGAAAAGGAATCCCCGGCTTCCGTTCGCGTCAGGGCGCGTCTCGAGAACTCATCGGCTGCGCCGCGCGCCAGGGCCTCGCCGTCCTCGAAGATGTGGACCGTAGGCGCGCCTCCATCCATGCCGCCCTCGCCTCAGTCAGCCGGCTTCCAGCATGGAAGCATACCGGGCCGCACCGGTCAGCGCGGTTCCTTTCTCGACAACGACGCGCACGGGGATCTTCTCCAATAGTTCCCGCATGCGTCCCTTGTCGAGAAACGCCTCGACGAACGTCGGTTCTCTCAGCTTCTCCACGATCTTCGGTGCGATGCCACCGCCCACGTACAGGCCGCCCGTCGCCATGATCTTCAGAGCGAGGTTGCCCGCTTCGGCGCCGTAGGAAGCGACGAATAGGTCGAGCGCCTCGACACAGAGTGGGCAGCGGCCCGTCAGGGCGCCGGCCGTGATGTCCGCCGGGTCGTCCTTCTCCAAGCTCTCCTCATGTCCGGCGGAGGCGTCGGCCGATCGATATTCGTTCAGGAAGTCGTGAAGGTTGACCAAGCCGGGCCCGGAGACGACTCGTTCCCAGCTCACGTGCCCACCGTAGCGCCGGCTCAAGAACTCCAGCAACGCGGTCTGCGGTTCGCCGCGGGGCGCGAAGCTGGCATGACCGCCCTCTGACGCGAACGGGCGATGCGTGATACCGTCCCAGTAGAGGCCCGCCTGGCCAAGGCCCGTGCCGGCCGCGATCAGCGCCCGATTCCCCAGTGCGTCCGGATCGCCTTCGTTCAGGAC
>JASFLD010000117.1:0-9833 GCA_050118275.1 Gemmatimonadales bacterium | reverse complement strand
CCGGCATCGCCGAGCTCGGGGTCGAGCGGTGCTACACACGGCCCGTCGCCATCGGCGCAGGGTGGGTCACGGCCCAGCACGGGACGCTGCCGCTGCCGGCGCCGGCTACGCTCCGCCTATTGGAAAATCTGCCGGTGCGTGAGAGCGGTCTGATCGGCGAGCTCACCACTCCGACCGGCGCCGTGCTGCTCTCGGTCTTGACCCGGGGTTCAGCCGCGCCCGCCAGCTATGTGCCGTTACGCTCGGGCTTCGGCGCCGGCGCGCGCGACCCATCAACCCATCCGAATTGCCTCCGGGTCATTCTCGCCACCTTCGATCCGCCAGGCGACATGTATATCGTTCAGGCCGATATCGACGACATGCTGCCCGAGTACGTGCCCCCTTTGCGCGCAGCCCTCGAGGACTCCGGCGCCACCGACATCTGGGTCTACCCCGTGCAGATGAAGAAGGGGCGCAGCGGTCTGCGGATCGAGGCGCTGGTACAGGGCGCCAGGCGCCAGGCCGTCGCGCAGGCTCTTTTCGGCCACAGCACCACTTTAGGATTCCGCTTCTGGCCTGTGGAACGGCAGGTATTGATTCGCGAGACAAAGACGATAGAATGGCGCGGGTTCCCCATTCGGATCAAATTGGCTGGTTCTGAAGGGCACGTTACGTGCAAACCGGAGTATGATGATATTGAAAAAGCGGCGCAGTCGCTCGGTTTGCCGGCCTTGAGGGTGCGACGAGAGATCGAGAGGCTGCTGGACTCGCTTCTTTGAGACACGGGTGGGTGAAAACATCGCGGGACACAATGTCCCAACCGAAGGCTGAGGAGGGAAGTCCATGAGTTTGAGGCGGGTAGGATCGATGATCGGCGGGATGGCGACCGTGGCCCTGGTGGCGCTACCAGCCGCCGCCTGGGCGCAGGAGGGCTGTGTCGGCGACAGCCCGAAGGGCGGCATGTACGCGACCAGCGCGGAGCTCTATCTGACCAAAGCCAGACAGAACCCGGACCCCGAGGACAAGGCGGAGCTGTACAGGCAGGCAATCGACGTCCTGAGGGACGGCTTCGAGCGGCAACCCGATAACCCCCGCAACTACGAGATGGCCGGCCAGGCTTTCGTCGGACTGAATCAATACGCAGCGGCCGACAGCGCATACACGAAGGCTTTGGAGATGTGGTCATGCTATGCCGCGCGGATCGATACGCTGCGGTTCAATGCGTGGGTGCCGGCATTCAATCGAGCGGTGGGCTACGCTCAGCAGGGCAATGTCGAAGCGGCCCTGCGGGACTACCAGAACGCATGGACGATCTACAAGGAACTCCCGCAGCCCATCCTGCAAATCGGCACGATCTACGCCCAACAGGCGCTGACGGCCGAGAGCGCGGACCAGCGGGAAGAGTTGCAGGAGAAGGCGATCGAAGCCTACAGGGTAGCGGCGGATGTGTTGGCCCAACGGCCAGTGCGGCTGAGCGAAGCACAGCAGCAGGAATACGCACGCGCCGCGACGTTCAACCTGGCTCAGCTTTTGGCCTTCGAGGAGCGCTTCGAGGAGGCGGCGCAAGCCTACATGGCATTCCTGGAGCAGGAGCCGGACAACGTAGACGCCATGTCGAACGCGGCGGTGGTGCTCACACGAGCGGCGGGGCAGGCCGACGATGAAGCTCAGGATATGGAGGACGGTCCGGAGAAGGAGCACCTGGTGGCCAAGGCCGACTCGCTACGCGGGATCGCGGACGGCTACTACGACGAGTTGCTGGCCCGGGAAGATTTGGAGCCTGGCGATTATCACAACATCGGACTCGGACTTCTGCAGATTGGAGGATACGACGAAGCGATGATCGCCTTCCAAAAGGCCCTCGACATACAGCCGTACCGGATGAACTCGCTGGAACAGCTTGCCCGCGTACTGTTCTCGGCGCAGCGTTATGATTCCCTGGCCGTCGTGGCCAAGACGTTGGTCGACCGATACCCGCTCAGTCTGGACAACCTGGCGTTGTTGGCGAACGCCTATCGAGAGATCGAGGACGTAGACAACGCCCTCGTGACGCTCGAGCGGCGCGAGGCTTTGCCGTGTGAAATCACCGACCTCAACTTGGACTCAGAGGACGGAGCCTACACGCTCAGTGGCTATCTGGTCAACCTCAACCTGGCCCCGGAGACGCCGGTCGAGTTGCAATTCGACTTCTACAATGACTTCGGCGAGGTCGTGGCCAGCGAGACGGTAACGGTGCCGATGCCGGCCCAGCAGGCGAGCGTCGGGTTCGAAGTGGTGAGCGAGTCGGACGCGGATATCACAGGCTTCAGCTACAAGCCACTCAACTTGGGCACCACCAGCGCGGGTACGTAGCGCGGCCCGCCGTCCCCAAAGCGACGGCCGCTAACCAGGAGCAGGGGCAGGGGCAGGGGGCAGGGGAAAACGAGAATTTTCCCGGCCCCTTGCTATCTTTCGGGCCTCTGAATCCCGGGCCCCAGGAGTGCTCATTTACAGTAGTGCTGCAGTTGACACACCATAAGTCGCTACTAGATTGTTGCTTACCTTATTTGACCTTATCTTACACGTTGGATATGCCTGGACCTTCGTCGACCTCGACTCCGGGTCGATCGCCCGATTCGGATTCGGCCAGCGTCAGCGGCGCTGGCAGCGTGAGGCTGCCCACGGTAGCGATCGTCGGCCGGCCGAACGTCGGGAAATCCACCTTCTTCAATCGGCTGGTGGGCGGACGACCCGCGATCGTGGACAGCCAGCCGGGCGTGACCCGGGATGTACACCTGGCGGTGGCCGAGTGGTCGGGGCGGCGGTTCTATGTCGTCGACACCGGCGGTATCGTCGAGGATGCCCGGGGTGAGCTGAATGAAGCGATCAGGAGACAGGCGCTGGCGGCCCTGGAGGCTGCTGACCTATTGGTCTTCATGGTCGATGGGCGTGAGGGCATTCACCCGCTCGACCAGCACATCGCCGACCTGCTGAGGCGGCGCGATAGCAACGTCCTCCTGGTCGTGAATAAGGTCGACGGCCTTCCCGATGCCACCGAGCATCTGGAGTTCTATTCATTGGGCCTTGGCGACCCGCAGCCTCTCTCGGCCGCGAGCGGCAGGGGTAGCGGCGACCTGCTCGACCGCGTACTGGCGCTGCTACCGGAGGAAGAGACGCTGGGTGCCGAAGAGGAAGGGCTGCGCCTGGCGGTGATCGGACGTCCCAACGTGGGGAAGTCCAGTTTCATCAACAAGTTTCTGGGCACGGAGCGACTGGTCGTGTCGGAGATGGCCGGAACGACGCGAGATGCGATCGACACGCCGTACGAACGCGACGGTAAGCGGTTCGTTTTCGTAGATACGGCCGGACTGCGCCGTAAGAGCCGCGTCAGCGAAGGGCTCGAGTATTATGCCATGGTCCGGACCCTCCGGGCCGTCGACAGGGCCGACGTGTGCATCGTGCTGGCGGACGCCGAACAGGGTGTGGGGAACCAGGATTTCAGAATTGCGAGGCTGGCCTGGGATCGCGGGCGCGGACTGGTCTTCGCGGTCAACAAGTGGGACCTGGTGGAGAAGGACACGCACACGGCGGCGCGCTTCGAGAAAGCTCTTTGCGAGCGAGTCCAGTTCCTCTCAGCCGTGCCGATTGTCTTCATCTCCGCTTTGACCGGCCAGCGAGTGCCGCGCGCGGTCGACCTGGCTTGGCAGGTCGGCGAGGAGCGGGCGCGGCGGATCCCGACGCACGAATTGAACGCCCAACTGCAGTCGCTGACCGAGGCGGTACAGCCGCCCCAAAAGCGCGGCCGGCCGATACGATTCTACTACGCGACGCAGGTGAGGACGGCGCCGCCGGTGTTCGTCCTGTTCACCAACTATCCGCGGGACGTACCGGTCAATTATCTGCGTTACCTGACCAACGGTTTCCGCCGCGCCTGGGGCTTTCGGGGCAGCCCGATTCGCCTCAAGCTGCGAGCCCGCAGGAAGGAGCGCGCATGATCGTCGTCGGCTTGCTGGTGCTCGCCTACGTCGTTGGATCGACGCCGACGAGCTATCTGTTGGCTCGGACCCGAGGGATCGACTTACGCGAGTGGGGAAGCGGCAATCTGGGCGCCTCTAACCTTTACCGGGCAACGGGTCTGCCCCTGGCCGCGCTGTGTACGGTCGTCGACGTCGGCAAGGGGTTCGTACCGGCTCGCTTCTTTGCGCGCCTGGACGGGGTCGACCTCCCGCAGCTCGCTCTGGCTTACGGAGCCGCGGCCGTTGTGGGCCACATATTCTCCATCTGGGTCCGCTTCCGAGGCGGAAAAGGCGTCGCGACCGGGGGTGGCGTCTATCTCGCCCTGGCCCCCGCCGCGGTGGGGATGGCTTTCGTGGTCTGGTTGCTGATCATATTTCCGGTTCGGATCGCGGCCGTTGCTTCGCTCGCCGCGGCCACCCTTTTCCCGCTGATGGTTTGGCTCAGCGGCCACGATCTCGATTTCGTCTTCTGGTCCAGCCTGCCGCTCGTGGCGCTTGTCTGGTGGACTCACCGCAGCAACGTGAGGCGCTTGCTGGCGGGCCGCGAACCACGCATCGCGCGCGGGGAAGGTAGGCCGGGCGGGAGCGGCGAAGTCGCTGCCGAGCGGGTGAGTGAGGAGGTCTGAGGCGATGAGACACGCGACCGTTATCGGGACAGGGAGTTGGGGCACGGCTCTGGCCAAGGTGCTGGGCGAAAAAGGCCACGCCGTCCGCATGTGGAGTTACGAGCCCGCGGTGGCGACTCAGATCAGAGAGAGTCACGAGAACCGGGATTACCTGCCAGGCGTTCGCCTCCCTGCCAACGTGGAAGTCTTCACGGAACACGGTGAGGCACTGGAAGGAGCCGAAGTCGTTGTAGCCGTCGTGCCATCACACGCTTTTAGGGACGTCATGACGGCAGCGGCCCCACACGTTCCCAAAGATGCCATCGTCTTGTCGGCGACCAAGGGGATCGAGGTCGACTCGCTCAGCCGGCCCAGCCAGATCCTCGAGACCGTGCTACCCCGCCATCGCTCACCGGCGGTGCTCTCCGGTCCGACGTTCGCCAGGGAAGTGGGAGACGGTGATCCGACGGCCATCGTCACCGCCTGCGTCGATCACCAGGTCGCGCGCGAAGTGCAGGACTTCTTCAACACGGATCGATTCCGGGTTTACACCAACGAGGACATCCTGGGGGTGGAGCTCGCGGCTGCGCTCAAGAACATCATCGCGCTCGCCGCCGGTATCGCGGCCGGCATCGGCTATCGCACGAACAGTCGGGCCGCTCTGATCACCCGCGGCCTGGCCGAGATCACCCGCCTGGGGATCGCGATGGGCGCCCAAGCCCCGACCTTCGCCGGACTGGCCGGGCTAGGTGATCTGGTGCTGACGTGCTCTTCGGAGTTGAGCCGCAATCGGACCGTGGGGTTCAGGTTGGGACAGGGGGAATCTCTGCAGGAAATTCTCGGCAGCATGAAGATGGTCGCAGAGGGCGTGAGGACGACGAAGGCCGCTCGCCAATTGGCGCAGCAATATCGTGTCGAGATGCCGATCGTCGAGGAAGTGCACCACATCCTGTTCGACGGCAAGCCGCCCAAGCGCGCAACGGCCGACCTCATGTTGCGCGAGCCCAAACCCGAGCTTTGGGGAGGCACCGATGCGACGTGAACGCATCGCACGTCGGGAGTACTACTCCATCGGTGAAGTCTGTGAGATGGCGGGTCTCAAACCGCACGTGCTCCGATACTGGGAAACGCAGTTTCGCGAACTCAGCCCCAGCAAGAATCGAGCTGGCAACCGCGTTTATCGTGCTCGCGAGATCAAGCTGATCGAGCTGGTCAAGCACCTGCTGTACGAGGAGAAATACACGATCGACGGGGCGCGCAAGAAGCTCGAGCAACTGCGAGCCGATGACCAGTTGGACAAGGCGGCTGGGCAGGCGCTGGACCGACGGGCCCTGCACCGCCTGCACGAGGGGCTCGAGCGACTCGTCGAGACTCTGCAAGAACCGCCGGCGATCTGAGCGTCAGGGACGGCCAACTCCTTTCGTCGGCACCCCAACCCATAGCCCGCTGGGGCCGGCCCGATATATCTTAGACGGCCATTGACCGGGCAAAGGAACCCATCGCGCGGCCCGGGACTCGATACGGAGACGAAACTGAAGAAGCGCATACTTTGCACGAACGATGACGGGTACTTGGCACCGGGACTCCATCTCCTGAGACGCGTCGCCCAAGGACTCGGTGACGTGACCGTAGTGGCGCCCGACCGCGAGCAGAGCGGTACGAGCCATTCACTGACATTGCACCGGCCGCTGCGGATCAGGACGTCGCACGACCACATCCACCACGTCGACGGCACACCAACCGATTGCGTGCTGCTGGCCCTCGGAGGCGCCGTGCTGGATCGGCCGCCCGATCTCGTCCTGTCGGGAATCAACCACGGCCCCAACCTGGGCGAAGACGTCCTGTACTCGGGGACCGTGGCCGCGGCGATGGAGGCGACCATGCTGGGGATCCCTTCGGCGGCGATTTCCTTCGCGTCCGACGAGTTCGAGCCACCCAGTGAGGAGTATCTGCCGTTGCTGGAGGTCCTGTTGGCTCGATTGGTGCAGCGTGAGCGATATCCCGAAGGGACGCTGCTTAACATCAATATTCCGCCGATCCCGCCCGCCGAGATACGGGGCGTGCGCGTGACCACGCTGGGGCGCCGGGTCTACGTCGAGTCGCTGACGCGCAACGAGGATCCCTACGGCCGTGAGTATTACTGGATCGGGGGAGGGAGGAGCGAGTGGAGCGGCGGCGAGGAGACCGATTTCCGGACTGTAGCCGCAGGCTACATCTCTTTGACACCACTCAACTTGGACCTTACGAACTATAAACTGCTCGAGGATTTCCGCGCGTGGGACCTGAGCCTAGAGATCTAGGCGCTCAGCGGGAGCGTCGCCGCCAGCTGATCGAGAAGCTGAGGCAGGCGGGCGTCCGGGATCTGGCTGTATTGCACGCATTCGACCGCGTGCCGCGCCACCTGTTCGTTCCCGACGTGTTCGAGGCGCGAGCCTACGCGGATGAGGCCCTGCCGCTGGGCCACGGACAGACGATCTCGCGTCCCTCCACCCACGCTCTCTTCCTGCAGAGCCTCGGGTTGCAAGGCGACGAGCGCGTGCTCGAGATTGGGACCGGTTCAGGGTTCCAAACGGCACTGCTCGCAGTGCTCTGTCGGCAGGTCTTCTCGATCGAGCGCCTGCCGCAACTGGCCGCTGCGGCGCGAGCGCGTATCGAAGCGTTGGGCTTCTCCAACGTGGCCGTCCGGGCCGGCGACGGGACCTACGGCTGGCGTCGATACTCCCCGTACGATGCCATTCTGGTTGGGGCCGGCGCCCGCGAGATCCCGGACCCGCTGATTGAACAACTGGCCGCCGGAGGCCAGTTACTCATACCTCTGGGCGAACGATCCGCGCAGAAGTTGCACCGGATCGTTCGGACCAAGCAAGGCTCGGTGGAAGATGCGGTCATCGCGGACGTCAGGTTCGTTGCGCTGTACGGGCTGGGCGGATTGGAGAATTCGGAGGAAGGGAAGTCGCCATGGTAGCGAGCAGGTCGGCCGAAGGGGTCGCCGAGCAGCCGCGACGGGGCTGGGTGCGCAGGGTCTACGACTGGGTACTGGGCTGGGCCGAATCACCGTACGGCGGCGTGGCTTTGTTCGTCCTCGCCTTCGTCGAGGCATCGTTCTTCCTCGTGCCACCCGACGTGCTGCTCATCGCCCTCTGCGTGGGGCGACCGCGCAGGAGCCTGTACTTCGCGACGATTTGTACGGCGGGCTCGGTGCTGGGAGGAATCGCGGGCTATGTCATCGGCTATCAACTGTACGAGATGATCGGTCGGCCGATCATCGAGTTCTACGGCGCGACCGACGCCTTTCGGCGCGTCGGCGATCTCTACCGCGCCAACCTCGTGTTGGCGCTGGGGACGGCAGGGTTTACGCCGATCCCGTACAAGGTGTTTACAATCGCCGCCGGCGCCTTTTCAGTGCCCTTCGCCCCCTTCGTGCTCATCTCCACCGTGAGCCGGGGTGCGCGTTTCTTCCTCCTCGCCGGACTCATTCGCTTGTGGGGGCCCCAGATCCGCGGCTTCATCGAACGGTACTTCAACCTGCTGAGCGTGCTGGTCTTGATCGCCCTGGTACTCGGGTTCGTGCTGCTCAAGTACGTCCACTGAGGCGGTCCGTGCCGGTTTGACCCCGTCTGTCCGCCTAGTAGATTTCGGCTGGCCGTAACGTCGAAAAGGGGAGGCTCATCGTGACGAACATCCCACCGCCCTTCGTCGGAGGGACCGACAGCCCGCGCCGCGACTCGGACGAGGAGAAGGCGTTGCAGACGCCGTATTCTCCGACCAGGGAAGAGGCCGCGGCGTCCGAGTCCGTCAGCGCGCAAGGCGGCCAAGAAGAGGCAGCCGAGACCGAAGAGTTCCGGGCCGGCGGGGAGGCCGACGAGCTTTACGAAGAGGATCTCCTGCCAGACATGGCCACCGAAGGCGAGGAGATCGCCATCGAGGGTCCGATGTACGACCTCGACTGGCCTGAGCAGCCGGAACCGGAGACACCGGCGGAAGGTTCTGAGCCGGCGGACATCGGCTCCGATCTGCAGGACTTCGCACCCGTCGAGACCGTCGTGGCGGAGCCCACGGAGCCCTCAGCCGGTGACACGGAGATGCCGCACTACCTGCTCGGTCCGGACAGCGCCGACGCAGGAGTCACAACGCAGCCAGGCGACGAGAACGTCCAGCCCAAGGAAGAGTTGGTTGACCTGGCCGCGACTCTACAAGCGGGCGCTCTCGGCCAGTCGATACGCGACCTGGTGCAGGAGCTGAACGTCTACCCGCCGGACATCGCGGTGCCACGCGCCTTCGCTGCGGGGTACCTGGCGGCAAGCAAAGAGAAGGAGAAGTAAACCAGATGCCCGAACCGAGACACGCCGGCGAAGATCGCTTCGTCGCCGGAATCTTACAGATCGCTTCATGGGCGCAGCGGAACAGCCGGGCGCTGATTCTGGCAATTGGCGCGGCGGCGATTCTGCTCTTCGGCGTGAAGTACTACATGGACTACCGGCACCGCGTCAGGCAGGCTGCGGGTACCGAGTTGCGCAACATCCGTACGCAACTCCAGACCGGTAACCCCGACCAGGTGGTGGACCAACTGCGGAATTTCCTCGTCCAGTTCGGTGACGCACCGAACGCGCGTGAGGCGCGCGTCCTGCTTGCGCAATCGCTTCTGCTGGTGAATCGAGCGGCGGAGGCCATCGAACCCGCCCGGCAGGCCATGGATGATCTCGAAGGCATCCTGGCGATGCGCGCCGGATTCCTGCTCGGCGCCGCGTACGAGGAGACGGGCGATACGGCGGGAGCAATTGGCGTCTACGAGCGAATCGGTCGCTCGGTGGACTACCGGGTGCAGCGCACGCGAGCGCTGGAAGCCGCGGCCCGTCTGCAGGCGGCACGAGGCAATCTGGCGCGGGCCCTGGCGACCTACGAGCAGTTGAAGGAGATGACCCCGGCCGAGGCTCCGGCGCACTCGTTCTACGAAATGCGAGCGGCCGAGCTCCGGGCCCGCACCGAGGAGAGTGTGCAGGAAAGCTGAGAAAGGGTCCGGTGGACGCGATGTGCGAGAAGCACACCGCAACGCGCTGGAGGGAGCCTGATCTGCGGGAAATGGGGCGAGGGGGTGGTTTCTTGGAGCGAGGGGGAGTCTGGGATCCGCGGTGTTGGAGCGAGAAACGGCCTGTTGTTGCGCGAGTCGCGATATGGCGCATAATGCATATTATGTAACCTAGGTGAACAACACTTCCACACACCTCTTCTCACGGCCTCGCCCCCCCTCGCTCGC
>JASFLD010000116.1:0-9883 GCA_050118275.1 Gemmatimonadales bacterium | reverse complement strand
TCTATCGCGGCAACTACATCGTGAACTGGTGTCCGCGTTGCGCCACGGCTCTGGCGAACGAGGAAGTCGAGCACGAGAACGTCGAAGGTGCGCTGTACTATCAGCGTTATCCGATCGTCGGGGACGAGTCGAAGTATGTGGTCGTGGCCACGACGCGTCCGGAAACGATGCTGGGCGATACCGCGGTCGCCGTGCACCCGGCGGACCAACGGCATCAGCGACTGATCGGAAAGCTGGTCACGTTGCCGCTAGCCGAACGCGAGATCCCGGTCATCGCGGACGAGTTCGTGGACCCGGAGTTCGGCACCGGCCTGGTCAAGGTCACGCCGGCGCACGATCCCAACGACTTCGAGATCGGCCTGCGTCATGACCTCGAGCAGGTCGACATCTTCAACGAGGATGCAACGCTCAGCGATGCCGTGCCGGAACGGTTCCGTGGCCTGGACCGGTTCGCGGCGCGCGAGGCGGTGGTCGAGGAGTTGAAGGAGCGCGGGCTCCTCGAGAAGGTCGAGTCGCATCTCCATTCGGTCGGCCACTGTTATCGCTGTCATACAGCGGTCGAGCCACGCGTCTCCGAGCAGTGGTTCGTCCGCATGAAGCCGCTGGCCGAACCGGCGCTGGCGGCGTATCGCCGGGGCGATGTCCGCTTCACGCCGGAGCACTGGGGCAGTGTCTACGAGCACTGGTTGGAGAACGTGCGTGACTGGTGCATCTCGCGGCAGTTGTGGTGGGGTCACCGAATTCCCGTGTGGTACTGCAGATCGTGTGGCGCATTGCTGGTGAGTCGCGACGATCCGAACGCTTGTCGCGAGTGCGGCAGCGACGCGATCGAGCAGGATCCTGACGTGCTGGACACCTGGTTCTCGTCGTGGCTCTGGCCGTTCAACACGCTGGGTTGGCCGGAAGAGACCGCGGACCTGAAGGCATTCTATCCCGGAAACACGCTGGTCACGGCGCCCGAAATCCTCTTCTTCTGGGTCGCACGCATGATCATGGCCGGCTTCGAGTTCATGGGACAGACGCCGTTCAACGATGTGTACTTGCACGGTACGGTGCGCGACCACACCGGCCGCCGCATGTCGAAGTCGTTGGGCAACGGGATCGACCCGCTGGAGGTGGTGAGCATCTTCGGCGCTGATGCGCTGCGCTTCACCTTGATGAACGGGCTGGGGATTGGCGCCGACCTGCAGCTGAACAACGAGGATCTCGAGGAGTCGTTCCACGTCGGCCGCAATTTCGCCAACAAGATCTGGAACGCGGCGCGACTCGCTCTTCCGCACCTCGAGGGAGACGTGCCGCCGCTGCCCGCTCGGGCTGACCTCGAGTTGGCCGATCGCTGGATCCTCTCGCGCCTCGCCAACGCGGTCCGCGAGGTGACGCTCGATCTCGAGCGGTTCCGGCTTCACGAAGCGGCCTCCGAACTGTATCGCTTCTTCTGGAGCGAGTTCTGCGACTGGTACCTCGAGCTAGTAAAGGCGCGCCTCTACAACGAGTCCGATCGCGACGCCCGGGATAAGGCACGCGCCGTGCTGCGTGAGGTACTCGACTGCGCCTTCCGCCTCCTCCATCCCATCATGCCATACATCACCGAGGAGCTGTGGCTGCGTCTGCCGAACCGCGAGGCGGAAAGCATCATGATCAGCGCTTGGAGTGGGGCGCGGGACGAGTGGACCGACCCCGAGGCCGAAGCGCAGATGGCGATACTTCAGGAGATGCTGGGCGCGATCCGCAACTTCCGCAGCGAGTACAGTGTCGAGCCCAACCGCAAGATCGAGGTGGTGGTTCGCTCCGCCGACTCGGCGCTCCGCCAGGCGCTGGCCGCCGAATCCGAGTCGGCCCTGCGCCTCGGCGGCATCGCCGGGCTGCACTTCGATGCCGAAGCGAAGGAGAGCGGCGCCGGTGCGACGGCGGTGCTGACTTCCGGCGCCGAAGTTTTTGTTCCCCTCGAAGGCCTCGTCGATCTCGATCGCGAACGGGCCCGTCTGGACAAGCAGCTGAAGGAGCTGGAGGGGTTGGTCGAGCGGGCGTCTGCACGCCTGGACAACGAGAACTTCGTCAGCAAGGCTCCCGCCCACGTCGTGGAACGGGCGCGCGAGAAGTTGGCCAGCCTGAAGGAGCAGCTCGACAGGGTGGCGGAGAAGCGCCGGACGCTTGAGGGCGACTAGCGCGTGAGCACCCGCCTGCCGTCCGGTGCGGCCTCGGCCGGCCTACTCGCGGCGGCGGTCGGTCTTTTCGTCATGTCGACACTGACCGGTCTCGAGAGCTGTGCGCACGTCGCCGCGCCTCCCGGCGGCCCGGCGGATACGATCCCCCCTCAGCTCATCGCGGTTCAGCCGGACAGTTTTGCGGTCGTACCGGGATTCGACGATGATGTGAAGTTCGAATTCGATGAGTCGCTCTCGGAACGCGGCATCGAGGGGTCGACGACGCTGTATCCCTTCGAGCCTCGCCCACGCGTCAAGAAAGGTGGCCGGGAGCTTCGGGTGCGGCCGCGCGAGGGTTGGGTCGATGACCGGATCTATCACATTCGCGTCGGGCCAGTCATCGCCGACCTGTTCCAGAATACGATCGAAAAGCCCATCGAGTACGTCATCTCCACCGGACCGCCGATCCCGCCGAATCGCTTGGAGGGCACCGTATACGATCGCATCACCGCCAAGCCCTTGCCGGGCGGGCGCGTCGACATGGTTCGGTTACCCGACACGCTGCGCTACGGCGGCGTGGCTGACTCGGTTGGGACGTACGAGCTCGGGATGCTGCCCGTCGGTGAGTACCTGGCAATCGGTTACGAGGACGTCAACGGCAACCGCGAGGCCGATGACTTCGATCGGTCGGACACCGTCAATGTGAGCCTGGCCGACGCCGACACGCTGACCGTAGACTTCCAGGTCTTCCATCACGATACGGTCGGGCCCAATCTGGTCGATGTGGAGGCGATCGATACTCTGATCGTCGAGTTGACGTTCGACGGCTATCTGGATCCCGAGACGCCGCTCTCGACGGCGAATTTCCAGATCTTCGCTCTCGACGACAGCACTCCGATTCCGTTGGACACGGTACTCCACGCCTGGCAATACACGGCGTGGCGTGACTCGATACAGGCGGCGCGCCGTGCGGCGGCCGCGGCTGCCGCCGCGGCAGCGGATACGCTGGGCGTCGAGCCGGACACGCTGGTTGGGGCGCCTGATACGGCGGAGGCCGGGGCGCCGCCCCAGATCGAGGAGCCGGCGGACACGGTGCCCAGAGAGGAAGGGCAGGGAGAGGGCGAGGACGAGGGCGAGGAGCCGACCGTCTTGCCCGACCAACGGGTCTACGTCGTTGCGGCGCGGCGCATCCCGCCGGGCGCGCACGTCGTCCGCTTTTCCGCGGTACTCAACCTCGATCAACTGGCAGGTGAGGGCGAAGCGGAATTCGAGCCTGTCGAGCCACCTCCCGAGGCGCCGAGCGAGGAAGAACAGCCGCCGCCGGATCCGCCTCCCGGCCGGGACAGGTGAGGATTTCGATGGACGAGCCACGCCGACAGATCCCGGGCGTCGATGTGCTGCTCAATGCGGAAGCGTTCGCCGAGTTGCTGACATCGCTGCCGCGTTCACTGGTCGTGAAGGCGCTGCGTCGCGTCCTGGACCGCATCCGCAACGACCTGGCCGACGCGAGGCGATCGTCGGTGCCGGATAGCGCGGAGATCGCTGCAGCGGTGCGGCTGGAGCTGGAAGCCATGGATCGACCGTCGCTGCGCCGGGTGATCAATGCGACCGGCATCCCGCTGCATACCAACTTGGGTCGGGCGCCGTTCTCGACCGCGGCGCGCGAGGCTGTCGACGTCGTCGCTCGTGGCTACAGCAACCTGGAATACTCGCTCGAGCGGGGCGAGCGTGGTTCAAGGCACGACCACTGCTCGTCGTTGCTGGTCGAACTAACGGGGGCGGGCGGCGCGCTTGTCGTCAACAACAACGCGGCCGCGGTCGTGCTGGTGCTGAACGAACTGGCCGACGCACGAGAGGTCATCGTCTCGCGCGGCGAACTGGTGGAAATCGGTGGCTCGTTCAGAGTGCCAGAGATCATCGCCAAGAGCGGCGCTCGCCTCGTAGAGGTCGGCGCCACGAACCGGACGCACCCGCGTGACTACGAGGTGGCTATTGGTTCCGAGACGGGAACGCTGCTGAAAGTCCACCGCTCCAACTTCCAGCAGTCGGGTTTCGTCAGCGAAGTCGACGTCGGGAAGCTAGTGGAGATCGGTCGGCGGCACGGCGTCCCGGTGTTGCACGATCTGGGCTCGGGCCTCCTGTCCGATGCCGTGACCGGCCTCGGGCTATCCTCGGAGCCCAACGTGAGCGATTCACTGGCGGCCGGCGTTGACTTGATCACGTTCAGCGGCGACAAACTGCTGGGTGGGCCGCAGGCCGGCGTGATCCTCGGGCGTGCCGATCTGATCGACCGACTGCGGTGGAACCCGCTACTTCGCGCTGTACGCGTGGGTAAGTTGACGCTGGCGGCACTGGAGGCGACGCTGCGCTTGTGGCGCGACGGCGAGACGGCCCGCTCGCGAATTCCCGCGATGGCGATGATCGTCACCGACACGGTGGCCCTGAGACAGAGGGCGGAGCGAATCGCGGCGATGTTGCGGACGGCGGTGCCGATGGCCGAAATCGATGTCATCGCCGGCGTGACCGAAAGCGGCGGCGGATCCTACCCCGGGGTCGAGCTGGAGACGTGGGCCTTGCGGATCACGGTTCCAGACCGTACGGAAAGAGATCTCGAATATGCGTGTCGCTCAGCGCAGACGCCGGTAATCGGCCGCGTCAGGGACGGGGCCCTGTTCCTCGACCCGCGTACCGTTCTGGCAGAGGAGGAAGAGGAATTCATCGCGCACGTCTCGAAGGCGCTCAAAGCGGAGTACCCGGAAGGTGAGTGATCGCCGTGCAGCATTCGTCGACCGTGATGGAACTTTGATCGAGGAGTGCGGCGACCTGGGTGATCCGGCTGGCGTTGCGTTGATCCCGGGCTCGGCGGACGCGGTTCAGCGCTTACAGAAGGCTGGGCTCAAAGTCGTCCTCGTCACCAACCAATCGGGCATCGCCAAAGGACTGTTCAGCTTCGAGGACTACCAGGCGGTGCACGCACGGTTGGAGCAGCTTCTGGCAGAACGGGGCGTCCGACTCGATGCCGCCTACATGTGCCCGCATCACCCGGATGTCGGTGGCGCCTGCGGCTGCCGCAAGCCGGCGGAGGGGCTGTACCGTCAGGCCGAGGCGGACCTGGGCGTCGACCTGTCCCGCTCTTTCTACATCGGTGACCGCTGGCGCGATGTCGCGGTGACCGAGAGCATCGGTGGGACACCTTTCTTGGTACGAACTGGTGCGGGTGGCCAGGGAGCTCCGGACGGCAAGGAGCGGGTTGCCGATCTCGCTGCAGCGACCGACCGTATTCTGACCGGCCTGGAACGCGCGGAGCTGGACCGAAACGTGAGACCTGCTTCATAGTGGTCGATGTATAGATGATGCAGCTTCCGGCGCGGAAGCTTCGGCGTAATGCTGATCGCGAACCGTGAGGGAATCCCCCGATGCTAAGGATCCCAGCAGTCGCCGTCTTCGCCTCGGGCGGAGGTACCAACCTCCAGTCGCTCATCGACACGTTCGGCCATGATGGGCGGCCGGATAACTCGGCGCGCATCGCCCTCGTTGTTAGCGACAGGCCGGGGATTGGTGCGCTGGAACGGGCGGACACGGCGGGAATACCGACGGCGGTGGTGCAGCCGAAGGATTATGCCGGCGCCACCGACTACACGGTTGCCTTGCTCACGGTACTGCGCGAGCGCGAGATCGATATCGTCGCCCTGGCGGGATATCTGAAATTGGTGCCCGAGGCGGTGGTCCAGGCGTTCCGCGGACGAATCATAAATATTCATCCCGGTCCGCTGCCGACTTTCGGCGGGTCGGGAATGTGGGGGCATCATGTCCACGAGGCGGTCATCGAGTCGGGCGTCGCCGTGTCGGGACCGACGATACATTTCGTGGATGAACGCTACGATACCGGACCGATCATCGCGCAATGGCCCGTGCCCGTCCTATCGGACGATACGCCCGATGCGCTGGCGGCTCGTGTGCTCAAATACGAGCACCGTCTCTATCCGGCCGTGCTGGGCGCGCTGGCACGCGGCGAGATCGAGTGGCTGGAAGAACGGAAGATCCGTAGAAGTGGGTTCGGCGGCGACGGCGTCGGATTTCGGTTGACGGACGAGGAAGCATCGTTGGCCAGCATCGCGCGGGCCTGGAAGCGCTAATTAGAGGAGAGAACATCGTGCCACGTGCCGTACTGAGTGTTTTCGACAAGACAGGCATCGTCGAGTTCGCCCGCGGTCTGGTCGACCTCGGTTTCGAGATCGTCTCCACCGGCGGCACCGCCCGCGCGCTCCGCGAGGCGGGCGTCGCGGTCAGTGGCGTGAGTGATGTGACCGGGTTCCCCGAGATCATGGGCGGCCGCGTGAAATCGCTGCACCCGGTCATCGCCGCCGGGATCCTGGCGCGTCGCGACAACCCGGACGACATGAAACAGCTCGAGGAGAACGGGATACAGCCCATCGACGTCGTGGCCGTCAATCTTTATCCCTTCGAGGAAACTGTCGCCGATCCGGCCGTCACGGACGCACAGGCGCTCGAACAGATCGACATCGGTGGCCCGACGATGCTGAGGGCGGCGGCGAAGAACCATCCGCACGTGGCGGTCGTCTGCGATCCCGCCGACTACACGGAGGTTTTGCAGCGGCTCCAGTCCGGTAGTGGTGAATCCGAGTGGCGGCGCGCCCTGGCCGTGAAAGTCTTCCGCCAGACGAGCGGTTACGATTCGGCTATCTCTAATCATCTCAGCGGCGGCGTGCGGGAGTTTCCCGACGACTTCACGGTGCGCTTCGCGAAGCTGCAAGACCTGCGATACGGAGAGAATCCGGACCAGGCGGCGGCCTTCTACCGGATAGCCGACACGTCCGGTCGGAGGGGGATCGCCGCGCTCGAACAGCACCACGGGAAGGAGCTCTCCTATAACAACATCCTCGATCTGGACGGGGCGCTGATGTCATTGTCACCGTTCGCGAAATCCGAGCGACCCGCCTGTGCCATCATCAAGCACACCACGCCTTGCGGGATCGCGGTGGGCGACACGGTCGTCGAGGCTTACAAACGGGCCTTGTCGACGGACCCGACCAGCGCCTTCGGGTCGGTCATCGCCATCACTCACGAGATCGACGCTGAAGCCGCCGAATTGCTGGCCGAGCTGTTCGTCGAGTGCGTCGTGGCTCCCAGCTTCAGCGATGCGGCGTTGGAGCGACTGACGTCGAAGAAGAACTTGCGGATCCTGACGTTCCCCGAGGAGCCGGCGACCTATCTGACCGCCCGGGGCCACCTGACCGGTCAGGTCGAGCTCCGCGGTGTGCCGGGCGCGGCGCTCTTGCAGACGCGATCGGATCCACCCTTCCCGGGCGAGGACGAAGGATGGCGGGTGGTGACGAACCGAAAGCCGAACGAGCGCGAGATGCGCGACCTGCGTTTCGCTTGGGCCGCCATCTGGGGCGTGAAGTCGAACGCGATCCTGCTGGCGCGGGACGAGATGGCGATCGGCATCGGAGCCGGCCAGATGAGCCGGGTGGATGCCTCGAAGCTGGCCGGTATCAAGGCGGCCGAGGCGGGGCACGATCCTGATAAGGGTTGTGTGCTGGCCTCCGACGCGTTCTTCCCATTCCGCGACGGCATCGATGCCGCCGCCGAAGCCGGCGTCACGGCCATCGTCGAGCCCGGCGGCTCGATTCGCGACGAGGAGGTCGTGACCGCCGCCAACGAACACGATATCGCCATGGTCTTCACGGGGCGCCGCCTCTTCCGGCACTGATCAGGGCGGGGGCAGCGCGCCCGAACCGAGCGACACCCACGCGACGAGTGCCGCCTGGCTGAGAACAGCGGGCGATTGGATCGGTGTTGCGTTGCACATCCGCGATATGCTGAGCTTCGGGCGGGTGCCGGCGCACGCCCTCCTTGCCCGGCGGCCGCGCTCGTTGAAAGCCTTCCTGGGGGCTCGGTGAGAACATGGAGAGGCGATGTCTCTCCCGTTCTTTCGATACTGGTGAGTCGCCCTCCCGGGCGGGTTAGGTCGGCCTTGTTCTTGCATTACCAGCGTCGGAGTCCAAAAAAGTGCGTATTCTCTCCCGAGCGGTAGGCCTTCAGCGTCGGAGGTGTCGTGTTACCAGCGAGAATCGTTTTCGCTTTCTACGTTACGCTTGTGCCGGTGGCGGGTCTGGCCGCCGCCGTTCCCCTCGCGGCGCAGACGCCAGAGCGATCCATCACGATCCCCCGTGCCGAGCGGCCGCCGGAACTGGATGACTTCATCATCGATGGCCGGTTGGCACCGGCGCCCGAGGAGCCCGGAACGGCGATCACCGTGACGGGTGATTCGCGGGGGATTCGCATCGTAGGGTTCGCCCAACGGGACCCGGGCGACGGGGACCCGGTCAGCGAACCCACCGCCGCCTACCTCAGCTATGACGATGCGAATCTCTACGCGGTTTTCGTTTGCCACGATGACCGGTCTCGCGTGCGAGCCAACGTGGCGCGGCGCGAGGATATCGGCGAAGACGACCGGGTGGAGCTCTACCTCGACACCTTTCTCGATCGCCAGCGCGCCTACTTCTTCTCCACGAATCCGTTGGGCGTCCAGCGGGATGGTATCCGTAGCGAATCCACAGGCGACATCGACTTGAGCTTCGACCAGGTGTGGTACTCCGATGGCAGGGTCGTCGCGGATGGCTACGTGGTACGGCTGGCGATCCCGTTCCGAAGCTTGCGGTTCCGGTCCAGCGGCGAGCAGACGTGGGGCGTTGCGCTTGGCCGCATCATTCAGCGGGCCAACGAGGAGGCCTACTGGCCGTTCATCACCAGGGAAAGACAGGGCTTCATACCGCAGTTCGGCAGCATGGGCGGGCTGACGGGGATCTCTCCGGGCCGCAACATGCAGGTGAATCCTTACGGGATGCTTGCCCGGGCGCGCGTGTTCGACGAGGACGCCCTGGGGCACGTGAACCAGGGCGACGAGCGGATCGGGCTGGATGCCAAGATGGTGGTGCGTGATGCCCTTACGTTGGATGCCACCGTCAACCCGGATTTCAGTCAGGTCGAGACCGACGATCCCCAGGTCGTCGTGAACGAGCGCTTCGAGGTCTTCTATCCCGAGAAGCGGCCGTTCTTCTTGGAAAACGCGAGCTACTTCGAGACCCCCGAGCGGTTGTTCTACTCGCGGCGCATCATCGACCCGGGATTGGGACTGCGCGCCACTGGGAAGATGGGACGCTGGGCGATCGGTGCGCTGGCGATGAACGACCGTGCCGACCTCGTGCCCGACGAGATCGCCCAGGGAGACGATGCTTGGATCGGAGCGGCGCGGGTGGAACGTGAGGTAGGTGAGGAATCGGCGGTCGGCTTCCTGGTGACCGATCGTGAATTCGTCAGCAGCCAGAAGTACGACCGCATGTTTGCCGCCGACGCGCGCTTGCGCTTCGGCGACAACGTGGAACTGGTGGGGCAGGCGATGCGCAGCGAGAACCGCGAGCATGAAGGTCGGGGGTTCGGCGACTGGGGCTATCGTGCCGACGCGTCGTATGACAGCCGCGCCTTCAGCTCCTCGGTCGGCTACAAGGAGTTTGGCCCTGCGTTCGCCGCGCCGCTCGGTTTCGTGAACCGATCCGATTATCGTCAGATCGACGCCGACGGCGAGTACATCTTCCGACCCGAGAGCGAGTTGGTGACCGAGTTCGGTCCCAGTCTATCGATGAAGTGGCTGTGGGATCACGAGAGCGGAGTCCTGCAAGACCGGGAGGTGGAAGCGCTGTTCGCGATCGAGCTGA
>JASFLD010000115.1:0-9954 GCA_050118275.1 Gemmatimonadales bacterium | reverse complement strand
AGGTCCTCTCCGATCCTAACGCTCCGTCCCGGCTTCAGCTTTCCACCGGGCCGCACGAGCGCTCGCCAGCGCTGCCAGCCGGCATCGAGCGGCTCGATCAGCAGCAGTTCGGCAGCGGCCCCGGTCGGTTTCTCCCCCACCAGGCGGGCTGGAAAGACGCGGGTGTCGTTCAGGACCAGAACGTCGCCCGCCGACATGTAATTGATCACGTCGCCGAACAAGCGATCCCGCAGGCTGGCATCGCCACGGTCCACCACCAGGAGGCGGCTGGCATCGCGCTCTGGCAGTGGCCGCTGCGCAATCAATGCTTCATCGAACGGATAGTCGAAATCGCCCGTGGCCATGGGCTGGACGGCTTCTCCGTCGCCCGACCCCCATAGGGCGACGTCCTCCGCGGGAACCTGCTCAGCCATCCGAGAACAGCCGACCCTGCTCACCTGGCGGCCCGGCAGGCAAGTCGTATCCGAATCGTCGATAGGCCTTCGCCGTCGCCATCCGGCCCCTCGCCGTCCTCTGCAACAGACCGTTCTGGATCAGATACGGCTCGTAGACTTCCTCCAACGTATCGGCCTCTTCGCCCAATGCTACCGCCAGGCTGGACAGGCCCACCGGCCCGCCATCGAAGTCTTCGATGATCAGACGCAGCATCCGGGCATCCATCTGCTCCAGGCCATATTCGTCCACGTCCAGCATCGTGAGGGCCGCCTCGGCGACCGACTGGGTGATCCTGCCGTCAGCCCTGACCTCGGCGTAGTCCCGCACACGGCGCAACAGCCGATTCGCCACTCGCGGCGTGCCACGCGAGCGCCGCGCGATCTCTTCCGCGCCGTCCTCCTCTATGGGGACCCCGAAGATACGACCCGACCGCAATACGATCTGTTCCAGCTCGCCCGGCGGATAATACCCCAGGCGCTCGACAACACCGAATCGCGCGCGCATCGGCGGCGTCAGCAGCCCGAATCGAGTCGTCGCTCCGATCAGCGTGAAGCGTTCCAGCTTCATGCTGATGGTCTGCGCCTTGGGCCCTTCGCCCAGACGGATCTCGATCCTGAAATCCTCCATCCCGGGGTAGAGGAACTCCTCGATCACGGGACGCAGCCGGTGTATCTCGTCGATGAACAGGACATCCCCCTCCTCGAGGCTCGTCAGCGACGAGACCAGATCGCCCGGCTTCTCCAGCGCCGGACCCGACGTCGTCTTGATGTCGACACCTAGCTCGTTGGCGATCAGTAGGGCCAACGTCGTCTTCCCCAACCCAGGAGGCCCGTAGAACAGCGTGTGGTCCAACGGTTCCTTTCGGCGCAGCGCGGCTTCTATGTAGATGCCGAGGCTCTCCTTCACTTTCGCTTGCCCGACGAATTCATCCAGGCGCTGCGGGCGCAATGCCGCTTCACTCACTCGCTCTCCCTCCAGCACCTTGGGCGTCGTGATCTCTGTCGTCATCTCAACTCTGCCAAAGCTCTGCGCACCAGACTCTCCACATCGTGATCCGATCCGTCCATGCCCTTCAATATGTCTCGAATCGTGGCTTCGGCTTCTGCGCGCGAGTAGCCGAGAGCCAGAAGCGCGGCAACCGTCGACTCGACCAGACCGCTCTCGCTACGGACTTCGACGGTCTCCTCCACCAAGCCCTCGAGCTTGTCGCCCAGCTCTATGGCGATCCGCTCGGCCTTCTTCTTCCCCACACCGCTCACCATCTGCAGCCGCCCCAGATCGCGGTTCCGGATCGCCTCGACCAATTGGCCGGCGCTCATCGAACCCAGCAGCGCCAACGCCAGACGCGGTCCGACTCCCGAGGCCGTGCGCAGCCTCGAGAAAAGACGCCGCCCCAGCTCCGTCTGGAAACCGTAAAGCTCCAGACCCTCCTCGCGACCCACGAGAACGACATGGAACTGGACCTCCTGCCCGACGCCGGGGAGCCCCTCGAAGACCGACGCCGGGATGAACAGCTCATAAGTCACTCCCCCGGCGGTCTCGACCTCCACTCGCTCGATCTCCTTGTGGACTAGCCGACCCTCGACCCGACTAATCACGGTGCTTCCTCCCTACACCGCCGCCAGTCCCCGCCCGCCCCTCGCCATCGCTCCTGAACCTGAAGAGGTGGCACAACGCCAGGGCGATCCCATCGGCGGCGTCGGACGGACTGGGCGGCTCGGCCAGCTCGAGATGCTTCTGAACCATGAAAGCCACCTGGTCTTTCGCCGCTCTACCCGTGCCCGCCACCGCGTTCTTCACCTCGGCCGGCGGATACTCGGCGATCCCGACGCCACGTAGCGCCGCGGCTAGCAGTACTACGCCGCGTGCCTGTCCCAGCGTCAGCATCGTGCGGACGTTCTGGCCATAGAAAACGCCCTCGACGCACAAGACGTCGGGGCGCGTGCGATCGACAACTGCCAACACGCCTTCGAAGATCTCCGCTAGCCGCTGCTCGAGGGGCCGCTTTGCCGATGGGCGAATCGCACCGCACTCGACCAGCGTTCTTCCGCCTGCCACCTCCGCCACCACGCCGTAGCCGGTGCAGCGGGTTCCAGGATCCACCCCCAAAACGATCATCGAACGATCCGGTTGGGGCCGCTCCGGCCGCCGGCGCCCACGGCCCGCATTCCCCGCCTCAGAGGCGGCGACCGCCGCCCGTTCCGGTTACCGCACCACCACCGCGCTACGGAGCCGCCTCAGCGAGTTCCGCCAGCAACGCTTCGTCGATATCGAGGTTCGAGTCCACCGTCTGAACGTCGTCCTGGTCCTCCAGCGCCTCCAACAACTGGACCAGCTTCTCCGCTTCGCGCCCTTCGACGTGCACCGTGGTCTTCGCGATCATGGCCAGCCGCGCCTCAGAGATCTCGATCCGACGCTGCCTCAGCAAATCCTGGACGGCATGGAAGCTGGACGGATCGGTGGTCACGACGTACGCGTCGCCGTCCCGCTCGAGGTCTTCCGCTCCCGCCTCGAGCGCCGCCTCCAAGGCCACTTCCTCATCATATCGTTCCGCGTCGATCAGGATCTGACCTTTGCGGTCGAAATTCCATGCGACCTCACCCGTGCTGCCCAGATGGCCACCGTGGCGCTCCAGCACCCGTCGCACATCCGCCACCGTTCGGTTCGTGTTGTCGGTGACCGCCTGGATCAAGATGGCGACGCCAGCGGGGCCATACGCCTCGTAGGTGACCTCCTGGTACGACGCGCCGGGCAACTCGCCGGTGCCGCGCAGGATCGCCTTCTCGATGTTGTCCTTCGGCATGTTGGCGGCCTTGGCGTTGTCGATCGCCGTGCGCAACCACGGATTGCCATCCGGATCGCCGCCGCCTTCACGCGCCGCGACGGTGATCTCGCGGATCAGCCTGCCAAACAGTTTGCCGCGTTTGCTGTCTTCGGTCGCCTTCTTGCGCTTGATCTGCGACCACTTGCTGTGGCCGGCCATGGACGGATGCCTCCTGCAAGCGAAAGTTGAACCGTTGCTCGAATAAGCGGAAAATATAGGCCCGGGCGTGCATGATCAAATCGGCCCGCTTCCGGAAGACCGAACCGTGGCGGCGCTGCGGCGGTCTACCGCCGGTTCGCCGCCCGCCGGTTCGCCGCCCGCCGGTTCGCCGCCGCTTCGTTGCTCACCGCCTACTTCTTGTTCTCTTCCTCCTCGCGAGCCGCCGCCTCTTGCTTGACCTTCTCTGTGATGTTCGGCGGCGCTGGCTCGTAGGCCGAAAAGCTCATCTTGAAGCTCCCCCGACCTTGTGTGATGGATCTCAAAGTAGACGAGTAGCGGTCCATCTCGTTGAGTGGTACCTGTGCCTTGACGACTTGCTTCTTGCCTTTGGGCTCCATTCCCAGAATCTTGCCGCGCCGTTGGTTGAGGTCCCCCATGACGTCCCCCATGTACTCCTCGGGAACCGTCACCTCCACGTCGTAGATCGGCTCGAGCAGAATCGGACCCGCCTCCGGCGCTACGTTCTTGAAGGCCAGCGAACCCGCGACCTTGAACGCGATATCCGATGAGTCCACCGAGTGATGCGAACCGTCGTACACCTCGGCCCTGAAATCGACGACGTGAAATCCCGCCACCACACCCTTCTGCGCCGATTCCTGGATGCCCTTGTCGACGGATGGGACGAACTTGCCCGGGATGACGCCACCCACAACCTTGTCAACGAACTCGTAGCCACTTCCCGGCGGCAGCGGACTCAGACGGACCCAGCAGTCGCCATACTGTCCGCGACCGCCGGTTTGCTTCTTGTACCTTCCGTGGCCCTCAGCCGTCCTGGTGAACGTCTCGCGATAAGGGATGCGCGGCTGCTCCGTCACGACGTCGACACCGTAACGCCTCCTCAAGCGGTCCATCGCGATTTCCAGGTGCATTTCGCCCAATCCACGCGCGATGGTCTGGCCGAGCTCCGGGTCATAGGCCGAAGTGAACGTCGGATCCTCCTCATGGATCTTATGCAACCCCGTCGCGACCTTCTCCTCTTCGCCCCGCTTGGCTGCTCTGACGGCCACGGCGATGTCCGCGTCGGGAAACTCGATGCCCTTCAGAACCAGAGAGCCATTCTCCGCGGTCAGCGTGTCGCCGGTATGCGTGTCACGTAACTTCGCCACGACACCGATATCGCCGGCGTGCAGCTGGGTGACCTCTTCCCGGTCTTTGCCCTGGGGAACCGCTGGGTGGCCCAACTTCTCCGAGACTTCGCGTGCAGTATTCTTCGCCGCCGCCCCGGCCTCCAAGACCCCCGAGAACACCCTGAAGTACGACAACTCGCCGACGTGCGGCTCTGAGGTCGTCTTGAACACGAGTGCCGTGAAGGGGCCGTCGTCCGACGCGGGAAGCTCGACCTCCTCGCTCCCGCTTGTCGCGACTTCCTGCACCGCCTCCGCCGGACTCGGAATGATCTCCACCAAACGATCCATTAGACCGCGCACGCCGAAGCCCTTTTCCGGAGCCGCGCAGACGACGGGGAAGATCAGGCCGCCCTTCATCGCGCCCTTCAGCGCCTCCGCCGCGCGCGCCGGTTCGATCGTCTCCTTCTCGAAGTATTCCTCCATCAGCGCATCATCGGTGGCCGCGATGGCCTCCACCAGCTCCTGATACGCCGATGCGTAGGCGTCCTTGAGCTCGGCGGGAATGTCCGCGATGGTGTTCTCGCCCTGATCGGACTTCGGATCGAATATGCGCGCTTGGCCCGAAAGGAGGTCGACGACACCTCTGAAGTCCTCGCCGGAGCCGATCGGGATCTCGAGCGGCACCGCATCCTTCGAGAACTCCTCGTGCAACTCCGAGAGGACCGAGTCGAAGTCGACGTTCTCCTTGTCCATCATGGACAGCACGAATATCCGCGGTATGCCGCGCTCTTCGCAGTACTCCCAGACGTTCTCCGTACCTACCAGCACGCCGCTGGTGGCGTCCACCAGGATGACTGCGCCGTCCGCCACACGCACGCCGGCCTTGGCCTCCCCGGCGAAATCCAGATAACCCGGCGTGTCGATCAGGTTGATCTTGGTGTCCGACCAGACCGCATGCGCCACCGCCATCGAAATGGAGATCCCGCGGCTCTTTTCCTCCGGTGTGAAGTCGGTGATGCAAGTGCCCTCCGCGATAGTACCCTTCCGGGTGGTCGCCCCGGCAGAGAAGCAGATCGCATCGACCAGGGTCGTCTTCCCCGTGGCCCCGTGTCCTAGGAAGGCGACGTTGCGTATCGCCTCGGTCGTGTAGGTCTTGGCTGCCAAGCTGCTGCCTCCGTGGTGTGCTGGTTATGGTTAGGGACCGCAATCTTATTTTGCCCGCGACGGTCAGTCAAGGAGAACGACTCTGGAGGATGGGAGCCTGGGGGCGGAGGCCCTCGGCCGGGAGACGGTGCGGTCGTGGTCTCGGGAAGGCCGGCGCAGGGTGACTCCCGATCAGTGTCTTATTTCCGGACCGCTCTGGCGGCGGCGCGAGTACTCGTCGAGAAAGCGTCGTTCCTCGGGGGTCAGCGAGTCGATCCCCTCGTCCCGGATCTTGTCCAGGATGCGATCGACCACATCGAGTCTCTTGGCCTCTTCGGCGGCTTCCTTCGAGCGGCGACGCGCGTTGGAGTCCGGGCTGCGGCCACCGGGGATGACCGTAAACTTGCGTTTATTCAGACGCCTCCTCAACGCCTCGAACCACACCCCGATCTCCCAGCCTTTCTTCAGGTACACAAATCCCACCACCAGTCCACCCAGGTGAGCGAAGTGCGCAATCCCATCCGACGCACCTCTGATCGACCAAAACGCCGAGTAGAACGAGAGCGCCCCCAGGATCAGTACAAGGTACTTCGCCTTGATCGGGAATATCGCGTAGATCCAAATCAGGCTGTTTGGCCAGTTGAGCGCGTAGGCCAGCATCACTCCGTACACCGCTCCCGAGGCACCTATGACGGGCCCCTCGCGGAAGATCAGACTGAACAGCGCCGCTCCGACACCACAGATCGCATAGTACTTGATGAACTCTTTACCACCCCAGCGCTCCTCCAACGGCGGGCCGAAGAAGAAGAGGAACAGCATGTTCAGGAAGATGTGGAGGAAGCCGCCGTGGGCAAACATGTAGGTGATGATCGTCCACGGCCTCGTAAGGACGTGCGTGGGGTCGAACGCCAGGATGCCGTCGTACACGCCCCGCGGAACAGCTCCCGACAGCGCCAGAAGCTCCCCGAACAAGAACACCGCCACGTTGGCGATGATCAGTCGCTTCACCCAAGGCGTCAGCCGATAGCCGAAACCACCGAGTCCGCCTCGATAGCCGCTCTGGTACATTGATCTCAGTTGAATAGACCTTTCACCAGCGGTCTAACCCCCGACAACGGTCGATGATCCAACCGCTCCCGCACGCTCAAGCGCCAGCCGTACGATCCGCTCGCATAGATCCTCGAACCCGAGACCGGCCGCTGCGGCCGCTTTCGGAAGCAAACTGGTCGCCGTCATACCCGGCAGCGAATTCGCCTCGAGACACCAGGGCCGGTCGCTTTCATCTATCCGGAAATCCACACGACTGTATGCCGACAACCTGAGCACCCGGTGCGCCCGTACCGCCAGATCCTGTAACTCCGCGGTGCACTCCTCGCTCAGCGGCGCCGGCACTTCGTACTCCGACATCCCTTTCGTGTACTTGCACTCGTAGTCGTAGATCTCGTGACTCGGTCGGATCTCCACGACCGGCAGAGCCTCCTCACCCAGCACGCCAACCGCCACCTCACGCCCAGCGATGAACTGCTCGACCATCGGCGGGCCCGCGAAGTGGGAAGCCTCTGCCAGCGCGCCGCGCAACTGTTCCGGACGCTTCACAACGCTGATACCAACGGTCGAGCCTTCGTGGGACGGCTTCACCACGACGGGAAAACCGCCCAGCTCCTTCTCCACCGCGGCTGCATCCACGGCACCGACCAGCCACGCCGGCGTGCGTATGCCTCCGTCCCGAAACAGCTCCTTCGAGACCAGCTTGTCCATTGCCAGGGCGCTGCCCAACGGGCCACTGCCCGTATAGGGAATACCCATCAGGTCGAGGATCGCTTGTATCCGGCCGTCCTCTCCCGCCCCGCCATGCAAGGCTACGAAGATCGCCGCCGTCCCCGCGAACTCCGCCAGATCTTCCAGCCGGCAGGCCAACTGTCCCGTGTCGAGCTTCGACAGCTCGCCGCTGTCGGGGGGCTCGCGCCCGATGCTTCCGGTGCCACCGTCCGTTTCCGGGATCAAGCGGCCGCCGGCGGCATCGACTGCGACGGCCTCGTGCCCCTTCGCGCCCAGCGCCCGCGCGATCCCCCACCCGGTCGCCAGCGATACGTTCCGCTCGGCGCTCGTTCCGCCCATCAACACCGTGATCTTCACAGAAGCACCCGCCCTTCATCAGCTCGAGCCTGTCCGACAGTCGCCAGGCAGTGGCGACCTCGCCGGTCCCTTCGGACCAACGTCCCGGCTCCCCGTCTTCGTCTCTATTGCCCGCCCGTCGTCACCGACCGCCCCTCGAACCGCACTGGCAAGAGGGCCCACACCGCCACCGGTTCTTCGCCTCTCAGCGCCGGATGATACTCCAGTTCTCTCGCACCTCGCAGGGCGATCTCGTCCAGCTCATCGTGGCCGCTCGACGTCTCGAGCAAGACCGAGTCCACCGTACCGGCCTCCGTGATATGGACCCGCAACACCACCTCGCCCTCCGCGCCGGCCCGCCAGAGACGCGCCGGAAAGCGGAACGGCAAATCCTGGCTGCGCAGGGCCGGCAGACGCTGTCCGCGGTGCAGCCACCCGAACAAGCCGTCGGCTCCCAAGCGCCCGCCTCCCGCCGCGTAGGCCACAGCGGCCATCGCCATCACCAGCGCTATCAGGACGACCCGTTTCACGTCTCACCAAGCTGTTTCTTGAGTTCCGCCAACCGGGCCAACGCCTCCAACGGAGTCATCGTTTCGATCTCCATTTCCCGCAATTCGCGCTCGACGCGACTTTCGGTTTGGGCGAACAGCGACAACTGCGTGCGGTCCACCGAATCCGGCAGATGGCCCTTGCGACCGATGGCGCCAGCCGGACCGTCCGCCCGTTCCAGATCGTGCAGGATCTGGCGAGCCCGCGCGATCACCTCCACCGGCAAGCCAGCCAGGCGGGCCACCTGGACCCCGTACGAGCGGTCGGCACCACCCCGCTCCAGACGACGGAGGAATACGATCTCGTCGCCGACTTCCTTCACTGCGACGTTCCAGGCCGCGGCCGCCTCCAACAGATCCGCAATCTGCGTCAATTCATGATAGTGTGTCGCGAAGATCGTCTTGGCGCCGATCCGCTCGTGAATGTACTCGGTCACGGCCCAGGCGATCGATACGCCATCGTAGGTCGAGGTGCCCCGCCCGATCTCGTCCAGCAGTACCAGGCTGCGCTGCGTGGCACCATTCAGAATAGCCGAGGTCTCGATCATCTCGACCATGAAGGTACTGTGCCCCTGCGCCAGGCTGTCCGACGCACCGACGCGGGTGAATATTCGATCAACGACGCCGATCTCCGCCGAGTCGGCCGGAACGAACGAGCCCATCTGCGCCATGAGCGTGATCAGACCGACTTGGCGTAGGATCGTCGACTTCCCCGCCATGTTCGGCCCGGTCAGGATGACCACCCGCTCGTCGCTAGCGAGACGTACATCATTCGGCACGAACTGTTCCCGCGGCATCATCGATTCCACGACAGGGTGCCGGCCGGCTCGTATGCTGATCCTGTCATCTGCATCCACCTGAGGACACACGTAGTCGTTTCGTTCAGCGACGTGCGCCAGCGCCGACAGCACGTCGATCTGCGCCAACCGCCCCGCCAGTTCCTGGAGTCGATCGACTCGCAGGGCAGCCTCCTCGCGAACCCTCCGATACAGCGCCTCCTCGACTTCGGCGATCCGCTCCTCCGCAGTCAGCACCTTCGATTCCCACTCCTTCAGCTCGGGCGTCACGTATCGCTCGGCGTTCGTCAGCGTCTGCCTGCGCTGATAATCCTCCGGCACCTTTTCCTGATTCGCCTTGCTGACCTCGACGTAGTAACCGAACACTCTGTTGTAACCGACTTTCAGCGACGATATGCCAGTCCGTTGTCGCTCCCGGGCCTGCAAGTCCGCGATGAACTTGACTGCACCATCGCGAATGCCGCGCAGATCGTCCAACTCGCTCGAGTAACCCGCCCGGATGACTCCACCTTCCGCGACCGTCGCCGGCGCCTCCTCCTCGATCGCCCGCTCGATCAAGTCCGCGACGTCTTCCACCGCATCCATGTCCTCGACCACGGCAACCAGCTTCTCGCTCGTCACGCTCCCAAGCGCCTCCAGCACGACAGGCGCCTGTCGCAGCGATCGGGCGAGGCCCACCAGATCGCGCGGCGCGGCCCGGCCGGCCGCGACCTTGGCCGCCAGGCGCTCGAGATCACGCACCGAGCGCAGCGCCTCCCGGACCTTCAGGCGACGGTCGCGCTCCTCGTGCAACTCTCCCACAGCTC
>JASFLD010000114.1:0-10000 GCA_050118275.1 Gemmatimonadales bacterium | reverse complement strand
CGACCCTGGCCCTGGGGATCGGGGCCAACACCGCTGTCTTCAGCATCACCGACCAGGTGCTCTTCCGCGGACCTCCGGTGACCGAGCCCGACCGCCTGGCCGCCGTCTACACTACCTGCCGCCGTGGTTTTTCGAAGTGTTCCTCTTCGTATCCCGACTATGAGGACTATCGCGACATCTCCCACAGCTTCGTGGACATGGCAGCCTACAATTCCGTTCCTCTCAACATCGACGGTGCCGCCTCCTCCGCTCGTCTGGCCACGGGCCAGCTCGTGACCGGCAACTACTTCGAACTGCTGGGGATTCGTCCGTACTTGGGTCGCCTCGTCCTGCCCACAGACAACCGCGTTGAATCGGCCCACGTCGCCGTACTCGAATTCGGGTTCTGGACGGACGCCTTCGGCGGGGATCCAACGGTGGTCGGCCGGACCATTCGGCTGAACGGCGAATCGTTTACGGTCGTGGGGGTGGCACTCCCGGGCTTTCACGGCATGAGTCTCGACACGGGAGCCGACGTCTGGCTTCCGATGCTCGCCGGCCCGGCCTTGGGTGAGGCGGTCGGCGCCGCGTCCGACCCAGCCGTGTTCCGTTCCCGCGGCAGCCGCTGGATCCAGACGCTGATTGGACGCCTGGCACCGGGTGCCACTCTCGTCCAGGCGCGCTCCGAGATGGACGCCATCGCCCGGCGACTGGGTGAGGAGTATCCCGACGAATGGGCTGCGTTGGGCGGCGCGCGCGGTATCACAGTCGATCGTAGCGAAGGCTACATCCTCCCGGTCATCGGCGAGTCAGAGCTCAGACGCTTCGTTTGGCTGCTGTTCGGCGTTGTGGGCTTCACTTTGCTGCTCGCCAGCGCCAACGTGGCAAACCTGCTCGTGGCCCGGGCTACGACCCGTCGACGCGAGATCGGCGTCAGGCTGGCCGTCGGGGCTGGCCGTGCCCGTTTGATCCGGCAGTTCCTCACCGAAAGCCTCGCGCTCGGTCTGCTGGGTGGCGCCGCCGGACTCGCAGTGGCCCAGGTCATGCTCCACCTGTTGAACGCGTTCGACCTTCCTGGTGGCGTATCGATCTCGAGTCTGGGCGTCGGACTCGATACGCGCGTCCTTCTCTTCACCTTCCTCATCTCGGTGTTGACGGCGATGGTCTTCGGGCTGGTACCAGCCCTGCAGGCGACGCGCCGCGACCTTGTGACCTCGATAAAGGGCGACTCGCCACGGGGCGAGCTGGCGTTCGGTGGTGGCCAGCAGAGACTGCGGAAGGGGTTGGTGGCGGTCCAGGTCGCGCTCTGTCTGGTCCTGCTCGTGGGCGCCGGTCTCTTCCTACGCACGCTGCGCAACGGCCTGAGTTCCGACCTGGGGTTTCGGCCGGACGGCGCCGCCGTCGCACGATTCAACCCCGGTCTTCTCCGCTTCGGTCCCGACCAGACGGTCGCCTTCCTGGACCAGCTACTGGAACGCGTCCGCGGGCTGCCGCAGGTCACCGTGGCCAGCGCGGCCACGCTCGTTCCGTTTCAAGCCGGCGGTTTTCGGGGAACATTCGCCGAGATCGACGGCTACGAGGCTGCACCCGACGAGGAGATCCGCTTCGATTACGTGCTCGTGCGGCGTGATTACTTTCGCGCTCTGGGCATCCCCGTGCTGCAGGGGCGGGGCATCGGGGAAGAAGACGTGACGGGGAGCCGTCCAGTGGCTGTGGTCAACCGAGACGCCGCTGAGAGGTACTGGGCAGGTCGTGCCGTGCTGGGGAGTACGCTCACCCTGGCGGGCCAGATCAATGTGGAGGTGGTAGGGGTGGTGGAGAATTGCGCCTGGAGACAGGTCGGCGACGAGCCGACGCCGTTCGTCTTCCTGGCCATGGAACAGCACCCGGACGTGGCGAGTGGCGGCTTCCTCACCCTGGTCGCCCGCACGAGCGGAGGCACAGGGGAATTGCTGCCGCTGGTGCGGGAGCGGTTCAAGGCACTGCGCCCCGACCTGTCGCTCACGACCCTCGCGACGATGGAGCAACAGCTGGGTAGCGCGCTGATGCCCCAGCGTATGGGCAGCGCGCTCCTCACGTTGTTCGGCGCTCTGGCGCTCGTGCTGGTGTCGGTCGGTATCTACGGCGTGGTCGGCTACACCGTCACCTGTCAGGCACGGGAGATCGGGATCAGAATGGCGATAGGAGCCAGACGGGCGACGATCGTCGGGGGAATCGTCAGGGGCATGGCCATGCCGGTAGCAATCGGATTGGCCGGCGGCGGGGTCCTGGCACTGGCGCTAAGCCGGACGGTCGAGAGCTTCATGTTCCAAGTGGATGCCCAAGATCCCTGGACGTTGGGTGCTATCACTGCGTTGCTCTTGGCGGTTTTCCTCGTCTCGGCCCTCGTCCCAGCCCGCAAGGCGATGAAGCTCGACCCCATGCGGGTTCTTACCAGCGAGTAGCGTACGCCCGTCCGTTCGACTGCCTCCGCCTCAGCGAGGGGGTTCTTCGACGTCCGGGGCCCCGAGATACTCCGCGTCCTCCTCAACCGCCCGGACCTCCCGGCGGACCGCCCGCCACAACCCCTCGGCCAAGTCCGGCAGTCCGGCGCGAGTGACGCCGGAAACGAGATAGGTTCCGAAGGACTCCGGCGCATCGCACGCATGCGCCGCACCGGACTCGAGCAGATCGGCCTTCGACAGAACGATGCAGTGCGGTTTGCTTGCCAGTTCTTCGCTATACTGCGCCAGCTCGCGCCGCAGCAATTCGTATTCCGCGCGTGGGTCCTCTACATCGACCGGGATCAGATAGGCGAGCGTCCGGGTACGCTCGATGTGGCGAAGGAACTTGAGACCCAGACCCTTCCCTTCGTGCGCACCCTCGATGATGCCGGGAATATCGGCTATGACCATGCTCCGGCCTTGCGACAGCGAGACCACCCCGAGGTGCGGCTCCAAGGTCGTGAACGGATAGGCGGCGATCTTCGGTCGCGCCGCCGACATGGCGGCCAGCAAGGTGCTCTTGCCGGCGTTGGGTTGACCGACCAGCCCGACGTCGGCGATCAATTTCAACTCGAGCTCGATGCGCCGCTGGATCCCCGGCTGACCGGGCTCGTACTCGCGGGGCGCCTGATGCGTAGCCGAGGCGTACGAGGCGTTTCCCCGACCTCCGCGGCCGCCTCGCGCCACGACACGCCGGTCACCCGGCTTGAGCAGTTCGCCCAAGAACTCACCCGTATCGGCATCGCGTACCACTGTCCCCGGCGGCACCCGCAACTCGACGTCAGCGCCGGACGCGCCCGTTCTTTTCTTACCCTGCCCGTGCTGGCCTCGCTCGGCCCGATACTGCTGCTTGTAGTGGTAATCGAGGAGAGTCGCGAGCTGAGCGTCCGCCACCAGAACGACGTCGCCACCCCGACCGCCGTCGCCACCGTCCGGGCCGCCCCGCGGGACGTATTTCTCGCGGCGGAAGGACACACAGCCCGACCCACCGTCGCCGCTGAAAACGTGGATGATGGCGTGGTCGATCAGCATGACTATGAGGCGGCGAGGACCACCGACCAGAGCTTGAGCGCGAGATCGCGATTCGCAGGAGCGGCGAAGGTGGCCGCGTGCTCGATCACTCGAACCACGTCGCCGCTGCTCACGCCTGCGTTCAGAGCGCCCTTCAGGTGGGAACGGAGTTGACGGCGGCCGCTTTCGCCCTGGACGACCAGCATGGCCACGATCAGCATCTCCCGGACGGCCAGACTCAGCACGGGCCGGCCTAAGACTTTTCCATAACCTTCCAGCACCATCCAACGGTCGAGATCGGGGTGCAGGCGCGCGATGTTCTCGCGCAGCCGCTCGTAGTGATCGCCGTAAACGATCGCGCAGGTCTGCTGGCCGCGCTCTAGCCATAGGGCGGGATCCGTTTCCGCAGGGTCGGGAGGCGCGACGCCGAGGTTTCGCCAACGCCGTAACCCCTCGATCGCGGCCGGAAAGCCGAGGAACAGATACGACTGCAGGAGCGCCTCTTCGACCTCCCGGTCCCGACCCGCTTCGCGCAGCCGGTTGAAGGCCGCGTCCATCGCCCGCATGTCCCGGGCCGTCTGCGCCGCCGCGAGATCGATCAGATCCCAGATCCAAGTCGAGCTGGATGCCGCCGCAGGATCACCGGCCGCTCCGCCCATCGAACCCGACATATCGCTATTCCACTCTCGTGACCCGCAACGCCGGGCGGATCTCACCCACGGCCTCGCCGCGGGTGTTGATCACGGGCATCGTGTGTCGGTCGTCCAATGCCGACCGCTCCCCCGCAGTCAACAGATCCAGCTGCGTCAGAACTTCGATGACCGCTGGCCCTACTGCACGGCGATGACCGTCTTCCACCTTGACGGCGATTCCCAACTTGTTCTCGCGATCACCCACGCAGTAAACCGCCTCGGCGCCGAACTTCGTCAGCAGACGGCCCTCACTCGTCCGCATCAAACGCGTGGTCAATCGGTCGGTCCCGCCAACGTACCACGGCGCGCCGGTCATCGCCCGTGTCACGCGGCCTGCCGGTCCCGTCGAATCGCGTTCCGCCTCTGTCACGACGCGGGCGTAGGCGGCAGCCATGTTGGTCAGGGGTTGGGCAAACGACGGTACCCCGCAACCGTCGACGCCGACGGGTAAGGCGTCGCAAGGACTACCGACCCACTCGCCGATCTCGGCGCAGATACGCCGCTGTACCGGGTGATCGGCACGTATGTAACCCCGCGTCTCGATCGCGTGGTGCTTCGCCCACGCCAGCATGCCGGCATGCTTGCCCGAACAGTTATTGTGGATGCGTGTCGGCGCCTGCCCCGTTCGTCTTAGTGCGTCGGCCGCCGGCCTATGGAAGGGCCAGTGCGCTCCGCACTCTAGATCTTCCTCCGTACAATCGATCTTGGCCAAGATGCGGTTCACGACTTCTACATGACGAGGCTCACCGGAGTGCGACGCGCAGATCACCGCCAACTCGGCATCGGAGAAGCGGAAGGCATCGGCCACTCCGTCCGCCACCAGAGGCATCGCTTGCAGTGGCTTCGCAGTCGAGCGAAAGAACGTCAGTAGCTCAGGCTGACCGATCCAGGCCACAAGATCGCCCCGTTCATTCACTGCGGCCGCCGAGACGTGATGGCGCGACTCGACACGTCCCCCACGCGTGACCTCGACATACCCATTCGTGCTCAAGTGCCCACTCCGCGCCGTGCGTAGATGGAGATGGCGAGCCCTGCGATGATCAGCAATCCTCCGCCGACGGTACTTGGCCCCGGCACCTCGCCGCCGCCGAGAAGCCACCAGGCCAACAGGCTGGCACCGATCGGCTCGCCCAGTACGGCCAGGTTGACAATATAGGCACGTACGTAGCGCAGTGCCCAATTGAACCCCGTGTGCCCGAGCAGCATTGGACCCGCGGCCAGGCCGGCGAATATCCACCACTCGCGGCCGGGGTAACCGATGATCGGGTCGCCACGCAACAGGAGGAGGGGCACCAGGAACAGGGCGGCAAACAGATAGACCCAACCCGCATACACCCAGATACCCAATCGCTGCCGCGCGAAACGACCGATCACGAAGTAGCCAGCGATCAAAGCAGCACCCAGCAACGCCAGGACGTTACCCCTCCAGGCATCCGGCCCCAGCTTCAGACTCGCGCCGCCGATCACCATGGCCCCCGCGATCGCGATTGCGATTCCGACCCACTCGCCGCGCGCTGGTCGTTCATTCAGCCAGACCACCGAGAGGACAGCCGCGAATAGAGGATGCAGATTAACGAACAACGTCGAGCTCGCCACGGTGGTCAACTCGAGTGACCGGAAGAAGGCGACGAAGTGAAGCGCCAGAAGAGCGCCGGCAACGGCCAACAGAGCGATCTCCGAAGACCGCACATCCGTGGCACGTCGCCAATCGCGCCCGAAGGAGATGGCAACGCCGATGATGACGAGCGACAATGCGAGCCGCCAGAACGCGAGCGCGTATGCCGATGCGGCCGACCACCGCACCAGTACCGCGGCCCACGAGACACCGAAGATGGCGACGGCAATGATCAGCCCCGGCGCCGCAGGAGGTCGAGGTCGAGGTAGGAGCCCCGGCTCGATCGCTTGCGCCGGCGACCTGGCGCCGTGACTCAAACCCGACCCAGAGCCTCTCGAATAAAGCGGAGCGCCGCCGATTCCTCCGCCGCGTCGCGGTCGAGCAGGTGGAGATCCTCCGGTCGATCCACGTCGTACCACCCGGGAGTCAGCGAATGCGACAACCCAGCCGTCCGCACCCGTCGTAAAGTGGCCTCCAGCACTTCAGCGGTCGACCAGGGGATCGCCTCGAAGACCGTACGCGCCGCTGGCCACGCGCTGCTGCGGGCGGCGACGGCATAGTAGCCGCCATCGTGAGCGGGGCCAAAGGCCAGATCGACGCCAGCGAGAAGATCCAGAGCCATGGTGAGGTGCGTCGGCGGGATGGTCGGGTGGTCGCTTCCAACGATCACAGCTCTCAGAAAGCCGCGCTCGAAGGCTCCCTCCAGGGCGCCAACGATCCGCGCGCCGAGATCGCCATCAGATTGGGGCATCACCGAGAGCCCCGGGTAATCAGTTCGATAAGCGTCGCATGCGTCAGCACCGCCGGCCACGTGCAACTCCACCGGGCGACCCGTCCGACGCGCGGCGGTCACGACATCCGACAGCGCCGCCAGGTGGAAGCGAGCTGCCTGTTCCGGTGTAAGAATGTCGAGAAGCCGCGTCTTTACCGCGCCGGGCATAGCCGGCTTGGCGAAGACCATGACCAGCTCGTTAGCCGCCATCAGCGGCCCAGCAGACCGATCAGGTTAGTCATCAAGATCCGCAGGCCTAGCAGCAGGAAGACAACCGCGAACATATAGCGCAGGCTACGGGTCGGCATCTTCATCTGTGCCGCCGCGCCGAGCGGAACTGCAACCAGCGCGCCGACGGCCAGCGCCAGCGCGGCCGGGAGGTGGAAGTAGTGGGCCACAGCCCCGTAGTCGTGGACGCCGCTGATCGCGTAGGCAAGTACACCGGTCAGGGCGGTGAAGGTGATGAGGGCCAGCGAGGTCCCGGTGACTTTTCTCATGTTGACGTGCAGACCGTAGATGAGCACCGGTATGGCGACGAGGCCGCCGCCGACGCCCAACAACGCCGAGAAGAAGCCGACGGCCGCGCCGCCAGCGATGGCGCGTCCGTTGTGCATCTCGGCTGTGGCCGGTTCGGTTTCTTCCTCTGAACCCTTCTTCCCTCGCAGCAGGCGTGTCGCGATGACTATGAGGAAGGTGCCGAAGACCAGTTTCAGTAGTTCACCGGGCACGACGACAGCGGTGCGGGCCCCCAGTACAGCTGTGAACACACTGGCGATGCCCATTCGCCATACCGCGCCCCACTCCACCAGGCCGGCGCGACTGTAGAGGAAAGCACCACGCACGCTGATCGGCACGATCACCAGCAGGCTGGTAGCATGCGCGATCACCGCCTGATGCTCGGGTGGGATGGCGACCGCCGCCAGGCCCGCATTGGCGAGAAAGTAATAGAGGAAGGGAACCATGACGGCCCCTCCCCCTATACCTACGAGTCCGGAAACTGCACCGGCCAGCAGTCCGACCGCCAAGGCCGCCAGCCAACCGGCAACCGACATCGCGGTTCCCTTTTACTGGCGAACGGTGTCTTGCTCGGCAGCCTCCCAAGTCTCGGCCAGAGCGAAGAGCTGTTCCTGAGTGCTTCCCTCACGCAGCAGCTCCGCCGCAGTCTCGACCTGACGGTCCAACACCAGGCGACGCCTGAGGGACGCGACCTCGTCGAAAGCGACGGTGGCCAGCTGGATCGCGAGCTCGCGCTCGACAACGCGAACCGAACCATCGTAGAGCTCGCGGTCGACCTCGATACCGGAATCCAAGAGCCATGCATAGAGCTCGTGCAACATTGTCGGCGTCACGGAGAAGTCCGTGGCGAGATCCGGGTGCGAGCCGGCATAGGCGACCGCATATCGGAATACCGCATCGTAGTAAGCAGCGAGCTGTTCGCCCAGGCTGGCGCGGAAAGCGCTCTCGATGTCGCTCAAAGGTTCCGACTGGACGGTCACATCTGGCGTAATGCCCCCACCGCCGTAGACCTCACGGCCGGACGTTGTATAGAAGATCTCCTTCTGGTCGGCGGATGCGGAAAGCTCACCTGGAGAACCCGAGGCACCGCGCATCGCAACCATCGGGTGTTCACGATCCTCGCGCTCGATCGACCGGCCGCTGGGCGTATACCACTTGGCGGTGGTGAGCTTCAAATAATTCCCGCCGTCCAATGGATAGAGCGTCTGGACGGAGCCTTTTCCAAAGGTCGGTGTTCCGACGACCAGCGCGCGATCGTGATCCTGCAGGGCACCGGCCACAATCTCCGAAGCACTGGCTGAGAAGCCGTCCACCAGCACGATCACCGGAAGCGCCCGGTCGATGGCGGCATGCGCGGAATAGTAAGTGTCATTCTGATCGACCACGCGCGAGCGCGTCTCGACGACCTCGGTCCCGCCATCCAGGAACAAGTCGGCGACGGCGACGCCCTCTTCGAGCAGGCCACCCGGATTTCCGCGTAAGTCGAGGATCAAGCCCTTCATCCCTTCGCGCTCTAGCGATTCGATCGCGACCCCGATCTCGTGGGCGGAGTTGGCGCTGAACTGTTGGTGACGGATGTAACCGACGCCCGAATCGTACATGAACGCCGTCACGTACTCGACGTGGATATCGTCTCGAACGATCCGCACCGGAATCGCTTCCGCGACGCCGATCCGCATGATCTTCAGATCTACCGGTTTCCCTTTAGGCCCACGTAGCACCCGGACCGCCTTGTCGGCGTTCCAGCCACGCATCGACTCGCCCTCGACTTCGATCAGACGGTCGCCCGGTCGCAGGCCGACCCGCTCCGCCGGTGTGTTGGGCAGCGTTTGAACCACGGTGATCCAATCACCTTGCTGATCGATTCGAATCCCGAGCCCGCCGTAGTTACCCGTCGTGCTGAGCCGCAGATCGGAGTAGTCCTCCGGCCGTAGCAGCGTCGAGTGGGGATCGCCCAGTTGTTCCAGCAAGCCGTCGATCGCCATGTCGTACAGTTCGGCCGGGTCGACCGCGTCCACATACCGGTCGGCGACGTGATGCATGACTTCCTGGAAGATCCTGTTCTTCTGCACGACGGTGCCGTGCTGACCTTGCTGTAGCAACCACCCGCCACTGACCACAGCAACCAGACCGATGATGGCCGGCTTCCAGAACGACTTTCTCACCTTGATAACTCCCTTGCTCATGTCCCTACCAGACGCTGACGCGTTGCTCTACTAACACCGGCGAGGCGGGAAAGTTTCGGGGAACCGCGCGGACAGGGCATCCCAGACCACCGTGTACACATCTTCAATCTCTCCCTGACCGTCCACCAGCGCAACATCAGGCTCGCTGCCGGCGAGCTGACGGTAAGCCAGCGCCACCCGTCGGTGGAACTCGATCTCCTCGCGCTCGATCCGATCTCGTCCGCCCCGAGCACCCCGCCGACGCCCTTCCTCGACGTCTACGTCCAGAATCACGCTCAGATCCGGCCGTAGACCGCCGGTGGCCAGATCGTTGATCTGGCGGACGGTGGACATCGGCAGTCCACGCCCCCCGCCCTGATAGGCGAACGTCGACAGCTCGTAGCGATCGGCTAGCACGATACGCCCCGCTTCCAGTGCCGGCCTCACCACCTCGCGCACGAAGACCGAGCGAGCGGCCAGCATCAGCATCAGCTCGGCCACGGAATCGAGCTGGAACTCACGGGCCAGAACGATGGCCCGGATCGCCTCGCCCGCCGCCGTTCCACCCGGTTCCCGCGTGACCACCGGGTCGCCGCGGATCTCGCGCAGCGCGGCCGCCACGAGTTGAATCTGAGTGCTCTTCCCGCAGCCTTCGACGCCCTCGAAGGCGATGAAGAGCGGCCTACGGTGTTCCACCGCCAACCAACCGTCTTAGGTGTCCCGCTGATACTCGTCGTAGTACTCCACACCCAGATGCGTGATGGGTA
>JASFLD010000113.1:0-10032 GCA_050118275.1 Gemmatimonadales bacterium | reverse complement strand
GTGGGGATCATGATCGTCCCGATGGTTGCGTCGCTGTCGGAGGACGCGATTTACGCGGTACCGCGGAGTCTGCGCGAGGCTTCCTACGGCCTGGGCGCGAACAAGTTCGAGACGGTGACGCGGGTCGTGGTGCCGGGGGCGCTCTCGGGCATCGTGGCGTCCTTCATCCTGGCGATCTCGCGGGCGATCGGTGAGACGATGGCCGTGACGCTGGCGGCCGGCGCCACGCCGAAGCTGACGCTCAATCCGCTCGAGAGCATTCAGACGATGACCGCCTACATCGTGCAGGTGAGCCTGGGCGATACGCCGTTCGGCACCATCGAGTACCGGACGATATTCGCCGTCGGCCTGCTGCTGTTCCTGATAACGCTGTCGATGAACATACTCAGCCGTGTGTTCCTGCGTCGCTTCCGGGAGGTGTACGAGTGACGGCGCCGGGAGGGTCTGTGTCATTGGAGTTCGATGCCCGACCGGGGCGCCGGCGCTTCTGGGGCCAGGTATTCTTGTGGGCGTGTTTCGCGGCGACCTGTATGGCCGTCGTCCTGTTGGCCGTGTTGCTGATCGATGTTCTGCGACAGGGCATGGGGCGGCTGTCGCTCGATTTCTTGACCAGCTATCCGTCGCGATTCCCAGAACGGGCGGGTATAAAGTCGGCGCTGTACGGGACGATGTGGACGGTCGGCTTCACGGGCCTGATCTCGTTCCCGCTGGGTGTGGGAGCGGCGATCTACCTGGAGGAATACGCGCCGCGGACCTGGTTGACGCGTGTGATCGAAACGAACATCGCCAACCTGGCCGGCGTCCCGTCGATCGTCTACGGCGTCCTCGGTCTGGCCGTCTTCGTGCGGGCGATGGCGCTGGGTCGGAGCGTGCTGGCGGGCGCGGCGACGCTGGCGCTATTGATCCTGCCGATCGTGATCATCTCGTCCCAGGAGGCGATCCGGGCCGTCCCGCCATCGGTTCGCGAGGCGGGCCTGGGGATCGGGGCCACGAAGTGGCAGACGCTACAGAGCCTCGTGCTGCCGATCGCGTTTCCGGGGATCCTCACGGGGATGATCCTGGCTCTATCGAGAGCGATCGGCGAGACGGCGCCACTGATCATGATCGGGGCGCTGACGTTCATCGCGTTCACACCGAACACGCCACTGGATGAATTCACCGTGCTGCCGATCCAAATCTTCAACTGGGCGGCGCGGCCGCAGGCCGGTTTTCACGAGCTGGCAGCGGCGGGTATCATTGTACTGCTGGTCGCCTTGCTGAGCATGAATGCTGTGGCGATCATTCTCCGAAACAAGCTTCGAAAGCAGATATGAGTCAGGCAAACAGCGCGGCCAGGGCCATGATGGAAAAACACGGCATACTTTCGTTCGACGGTTCCGCCGATGCGCTGAACATCATGGTGCACGACGACCCGGTGCTCGAGACCCGAGACCTCAACATCTACTACGGTTCGACGAGGGCGATTCACGGCATCTCGATCACCGTCCCACGCAAACGGATCACGGCGCTGATCGGGCCTTCGGGCAGCGGGAAGAGCACGGTGTTGCGCGCCTTCAACCGAATGAACGACACGATCCCCATAGCCTGGTGTGAGGGAGAAGTGCTGTTCAACGGAGAGAACGTCTACGCCCCCGAGGTCGACGCGGTGGAGGTGCGCCGCCGCATCGGGATGGTCTTTCAGAAGCCGAATCCGTTTCCTAAATCGAACTTCGACAACGTCGCCTTCGGCTTGCGCGTCAATCGGTTCCGAGGTGACGTAGCGGAACGGGTGGAGGAAGCGCTGAGAAGAGCGGCGTTGTGGGACGAGATCAAGGACCGATTGAAGGATAACGCGCTCGGGCTGTCGGGCGGACAACAGCAGCGGTTGTGCATCGCCCGGGCGCTGGCCGTCGAGCCCGAGGTCATCCTGATGGACGAGCCGGCCAGCGCACTCGATCCGATAGCGACGGGTCGGATCGAGGAGTTGATGCAGGAGTTGAAGGAGAACTACACGATCGTCATCGTGACTCACAACATGCAGCAGGCGGCGCGCGTGGCCGACTTCACCGCTTTCATGAATCTGGGCCAGCTGATAGAGTACGGTGAGACGCAGAAGATGTTCACCAGTCCAGACGACGAGCGCACCGAAGCGTACATTACGGGTCGGTTCGGCTAGGGGTTCAGCAGATGGGACGTACGCATTTCGAGCAACAGTTGGATCGGCTGACAGGTCGCTTGGTTGCCATGTCGCGGATGATCGAGGGTCTGATCGAGACCTCGCTGCTGGCTGTCGAGCAGAAGAATGAGCACAAGGCCGACGCCGTACTGCTGGGCGACCGTGAGATCGACGCGACCGAGATCGAAATCGAAGAAGAGTGCGTCGAATTGCTGGCGACGCAGCAGCCGATGGCCGGCGATCTGCGGCGCTTGATAGCGATCATGAAGATCAACAACGACCTGGAGCGCATCGGCGATCACGCCGTCAACATCGCCGAGACCGCTCTGCGCCTCGCAGAACGCGGTAGCGATTGGGCGCTGCCGATCGAACTTTCGGAGGCGGGGGCGATCGCCCAGGCCATGCTGCGCGATGTTTTGGATGCGTTCGTTCAGCAGGATGCCGACAAGGCGCGCGCCGTGCTGAAGCGTGACGACCGCGTGGACCAGTTACAGGAATCTCATCTGCGCTCGGCGATTACGATGATGATGGAGTCGCCGATGCAGATCGGGCACGCACTCTCCTTCATCCTGATCGGCCGCAATATCGAGCGCGTCGCCGACCTCGCCACCAATATCGGTGAAGACGTCGTCTACCTGGTGGAAGGGAAGACGATCCGGCACCCGGACGTGGCGCAACCCTAGACGCTCATTGGGGCGGCCGCCGAACGGCGGCTTCTGGTCGGCCACCGGTGAGTTGTGGCAGTGTTCGACGCGGCGGTCGCCAGCGGCCTCAGAAGACGATCCCCGTGCGTCTCACCTCGGCCGCCAGGCTCTCCATCAGGTCGCGGCCGTAGTCCGCACCCAGATCGATCGAGCGGGGTGAGTGCCAGTCGACCGGGTTCCCCGCGGTGTCCACGGCCAGCGTTCCGAGGCGCAATCGCCGCTGGAAGGGGGTCTGGTTGAAGTGCAGCGCCTGGATCTTCCGGATGGGCACGACGTAGGAGCGGCGCGTCCACAGCCCCTCGCGGACGAGAACGTACGACCCGGCCCGGGCGTGACCGAGGTGCCGGTAGTGGAGCGTCGCCAGGAACCAGGCCGGAACCAGGCCCAGCAACAGTACGAGGCCGGCGGGGTCAACGGCGATGGCGAGAGCAGCGCTGGCAACGATGACTAAAGCGGCCCGGCGGATGAACAGTCGGCGCCGCGCGCGGGGATGCGCGGGCCGCCAATCGGTTTCGTCCCATGAGAAATCGGGATCGATGATCTTCAGGTAGTCGCCGATGTCGCCGTTGCGCAGAATCGGCGAGAGCGTCTCGATTCGGTCCTCCGCTTTGACGCTCGATCCGTATCCCGCCGTCTGCACTTTGAGTGTGGCCAGGCCGAACCAGCGTCGGATGATCGGTTCCTCGATCTGGACGTTCTGCACTCGGCTGCGGCGGAAGCCCTTCTCGCGCCGCGTGAACAAGCCATAGCTGACTCTCAGCTCGCCATCGCTTTCGGTGAGCGTGAAATCGAAGAAGCGGATCACGCTGGCGAGGATCGAGAGCCCCCAGCCGGCGAGGCCGAAGAAGAGGGTGAGCGCGAAGAGGCCGATCGCGAATGCGCGGAGATCGTGCTGCGCGGTCTGGACCAGGCTGTTGACTGCTGCCTCCGGTTCCATCAGCTCGGGCGGCACTATCTGCCGCAGCAGCCATTCCGTGGGTAAGATGTCGAGGAAGTAGTCACCGCCCAACAGAGCCGCCACGAGCAGGCCGGCGCGGTTCGATGTCGCGCCGGCGATGACCAGATCCTTCAGCCCCACACGCTGCACGACCGTCGCGGGCTCGCCGTGGGCGTCCACCACAGGCGCATCGGCACTCGGCAGCGTTGGGGAGGCGGACCCCTCGGGTCGGTCGGCGAGGCCGGGAATACGCGCCGGGGCCGCCGCCGAACGTGGCGCGGGACGGGCGACGAGGGCCTCACGCAGCCGATTGCCCTCTTCCCGCGTCACGACGTGTAAGGTCGCCTCGGTCCGCTCTCCGCCGGCCGTCTCGATCCGCGCCGTCACGACACCCAGGACTTGCTGCACGATGCCCGCGCGGAGGTCCACGTTCTGGATGCGCGAGTGGGGAACGACGCGCCGCCGGCGGAAGAGGACGCCGTGCTGGATGATCAGGCTGTCTGGTGTGAGACGGTAGCGGAAGCGCAGATACGATGCGGTGATCGTGGCCGCTAGCAGCACCGCCGAAACCAGCAGCACGATGACGGCGGGACCGCCGAGTTGCGCGGCGATGGCCGCGACGACCAGCGCGTACAGCAACTGCGCCGAGCGCAGGAGCGGCGTCGCGGGATGAAGGCGGCGCCAGTCACGCCCTTCCTCAGGTTCGTTCATCGAGCTCCTCGACGCGAGCCAGGTCCTCGCGCAGCCGCTCGGCGTCATCGGCGGCCAGTCCCGGAATCTCGACATCAGCGCCGCGGGTACCCGCTGTGTAGACGATCAAGGAGCTGAGCCCCAGCCAACGTTGCAGAGGAGAGGTGCGCGTGTCGACGTGTTGAACGCGCACGCGTGGGATCAGGGAGCGTGAACGCCATACGACTCCCTTCTCGATGATGACGCGGTCGTCGTCGACCAGCCAACCCCAATATCGGTAGCGCAGCGTCGGCCAGTAGAGGGCGCGTGCCAGGGCGACGGCGCCGGCTAGAGCGGTGAGCCCACCGGGGACGAACAGCGTGATGCCTTCGGGGGACAGCACTAACCACTCGAGCATGCCGATCACGGTGGTCAATACCGCCGCGGCGATCAGCCCCGTCAGTCGCCAGACTGTTGTGATGTGAGGGTCGAGTCTGTTCACGGCGTCTGTCTTGGTTCGTTGATGTGGCACTTGGACCGGCGGACACCGAATCCGTTCCAACGCGACGCGCTCATCAAGTAGCGACTGGCGGCTGCCGGCGGCAATTCCGCCAACCGACGGCGTTTCAGCGCAATGTGCCAGCGCCCGAGTGGTCCGGGAGGTTGGCGGCCAGCCATTCTCTCACCACGGCGACGACATCGTGGTGCTCGACATCGACAAGGTAGTTGAGCCTGCGCATCTCGTCATCCGACAGCGTACCGCCCAGTGCGTCCAGCGCCTCGCCGACTTCGGGGTGGCTGCGCAGAACGGCATCGCGCACCACGGGCGCCGCCTGATAGGGAGGAAAGTAGCCGCGGTCGTCCCGCAGTTGAACGAGATCGAGGGCCGCGATCAGCCCGTCGGTGGAGTTGCCGGCGATCAAATCCACCTGCCCGTCTGCAAGGGCGCGGTAGGTCAGGCCGAGGTCCATCGTTCGGGGCGGCTCGGCGAACGCGAGACCATAGGTCCGCACCAGGCCACCGAATCCGTCCTCGCGCTCCATGAACTCGTAGCCGAAACCCGCTCGCCAGCCGGGCGCGACATCGACGACATCGGAGATCGTCTCCAGCCCGAGACGCCGGGCATCGTCGCCGCGCACGAGGATGGCGAAGGTATTGTCGAAGCCGAGCGGCTCGAGCCAGGTCAGCGAAAAACGTTCGGCGTAAGCTTTCCGTACCGCGCCGTAGACGGCGGTGGGACTCTCCCGTGGTGGTTGTTCCAGGATGGCGGCCAGCGCCGTACCGGTGTACTCGACGTAGACATCGATCTCGCCGGCCGTGATGGCACGGTGACAGACGAACGTCCCGCCCAGGAAGAAACGACGCGCCACACGCATATCGGTACGCCGTTCGATCTGTTGCGCCACCAACTCCGCCAGGACCGTCTGCTCGGTGAAGTTCTTCGAGCCCACGACGATGCGATCGTCGCTGCAGCCCAGCGCCAGGTGCACCATCGCCGCCAGGAGCGGTAAGGCCGCCCGCGACTTCATACGGCCCGGACCTCGGCGGTAGACGCCAGGGCCGGCGCGAAGCGGCGCTCCAGCCGACCGATCAGGAAATCGGCGGCGAGCGCCATGAGGGCCGCGGGTATGGCGCCGGCGAGGATCAGGGTGTTGTTCACCATGGCGACGCCGCGGAAGATGAACTCGCCCAGGCCTCCGGCACCGATGGCGGCGGCGATGGTCGCGACGCCGACGCTGATCACGGTGGCGACCCGGACGCCCGCCAGGATCACCCCGAAGGCCAACGGAATCTCCACCATCGACAGCAGCTGCAGGTCGGTCATGCCCATACCGCGCCCGGCCTCGCGGACCGACGGGTCGACGCCCTGGATGCCCGCGTAGGTGTTTCGGATGATGGGCAGCAAGGCATAGAGGATCAGGGCCAGGATCGCCGTGCGGGCGCCGACACCGCCGATGAACGGGATCGGTATCAGCAGCCCGAATAGCGCCAGACTGGGGATCGTCTGAAAAACGTTGGCCAATCCCAGAACCGGCGGCCCGAGGCGGGGGCGACGGGTGAGAAGGATTCCCAAGGGCACACCAACCAGCACGGCCATGCCGGTGGAGAGTGCAACGAGAAACAGGTGCTCGAGCGTCAGCGACAGGAACTCGCCGCGGTTGTTCACGAGGAAATCCAACAGATTCATCACGGTCTCCGCCTATTCGAGAGCAAGAACGGTGTCATGGCACAGGGCCAGCGGTCGGGTCCGGCCACCTGTCGCCGTTCACGGGTCGTCCGTCGAGGCGAGTCCACCGTCCGAGCGCACGACCGCCGCGAAGGCCTGGGCCTCCGGATGGGTGGAAGCGAGAAACTGAGACGGGGCGCCCAGAAAAGCGAGCCGCCCCCGATCGAACAGCGCGATCCGTGAGGCCAGGAACAGTCCTTCTCTGACGTCGTGAGTCACGAACACCATCGTCTTCGCCAGCTTCTCTTGCAGGCGCTTCAGCTCGCGCTGGAGCTCCAGCCGGGTGAGCGGATCGAGGGCGCCGAACGGCTCGTCGAGGAGCAGCAGTGGCGGATCGGCGGCCAACGCCCGCGCGATGCCCACACGTTGTCGTTGGCCGCCCGAGAGCTCGGCGGGGTAACGGCCGGCGAACGCGGCGGGATCGAGCCCGACGAGCGCGAGGAGCTCGGCGATGCGATCCCGTCGTCGTTGCCTGTCCCACCCCTCCAGCTCCGGCACGATGCCGACGTTTCTCTCCACCGTCATGTGCGGGAACAGGCCGATCTCCTGGATGACGTAGCCAGTGCGACGGCGCAGTTGGGCCCGGTCCCAATCGCGCGTGGCCCGTCCCTCGACCTCGACCACACCGGCCGTGGGCAACAGCAGACCGTTGATCAGCTTCAGGGCGCTGGTCTTTCCCGCCCCGCTGCGTCCGAGCAGGACCAGTATCTCGGAGCTGCGGACGTCGAACGTCAGGTCGGAGACGGCCGCGTGGCCGCCAGCGAAGCGTAGGTCCACGCTCTGGAACCGTACGACGGCAGGACTGGTCTTGTGCACGAGGGTCACATGTATGGCGGAGCGTCGGGGGCGTCAACCTGTCGCTCACCGACGACGCGGGCTATGGTGGGCAACAACATCGGGCCATGGCCGGTCCGACCCAATGAGTTTCACGCGGCCACGGAGGACCGGATGACTAGTGATGTCATCGTCATCGGTAGTGGGCAGGCGGGGGTACCGCTGGCGACGCGGCTGGTGGAAGCCGGCAAGAAAGTGTTCCTGTTCGAGGCGGGCCGAGTTGGAGGCACGTGCGTGAACGTGGGCTGCACGCCGACCAAGACGATGGTGGCGAGCGCGCGGGCCGCGCATGTCGCGCGCGGAGCCGGGCGCCTGGGCGTTCGGACGGGGGCCGTGTCGGTGGACTTGGCGGCGGTGGTCGATCGCAAGAACGCCGTCGTCGAGCAATGGCGGGAAGGAGTGCAGAAAGGGCTGGAGCGGGCCGGCGACCGGCTGGAGCTGGTACGAGCCAGGGCCCGCTTCGTCGGCGACCGCCGCATCGAGGCGGACGGCCAGGTCTACGATGCCGAGATCATCATTCTGAATGTCGGCGCTCGTCCGCGGGTACCGCCGGTGAGTGGGCTGTCGGAGGTCGAGTGGTTGGATAACGCGAGCCTCCTGGATCTGCGTAATATGCCGTCGCATTTGACGATCATGGGGGGAGGCTACGTCGGCTGCGAGTTCGCCCAGATGTTCCGGCGTTTCGGTGCGAAGGTGACGATCATGCACCGGTCGGAGCACCTGCTGCCCCGGGAGGATCCGGAGGTATCGGAGGCGGTGGAGGGAGTGTTCCGCGACGAAGGGATCACACTGGTGCTGGGCGCCGAGGTCATGGAGGTGGCCGGCGAAGAGGGCGGTGTGGTCGTCCGCTGTGATGGCGGGCAAGAGACGCGGGGGTCGCACCTGCTGGTAGCGGTGGGGCGCGTACCGAACACTGAGGATTTGGGGTGTGAGGCGGCGGGAATCGAGCTGGACGAGCGGGGGTTCGTGTCGGTGGACGACGCGTATCGCACCAGCGCCGAGGGCGTGTACGCCGTCGGCGACTGTTACGGGGGACCCCAGTTCACGCACAACTCGTGGGACGACCACCGCATACTCTACGACATACTCATGGGCGAGCGGAGCGGAGGACGGGAAGGCCGGATCACGCCCAGCACGGTGTTCACCGATCCGCAGGTGGCACGCGCCGGTCTGAACGAGCGGCAAGCCAGGGAGCGCAGAGTCGAGTACGAGGTGGCGACGATGCCGTTCGGGCGCATCTCCCGGGCCATTGAGATAGATGAGCGGGCCGGCGTGATGAAGGTGTTGGTCGACCCGGAGACGGAACGCATCCTGGGCGCGTCGCTGGTGGGCTACGAGGCGGGCGAGCTACTCCACATCTTGTTGATGTTGATGCAGTCGGGAGCATCGGCGCGGACGCTGGTCGACGCGCAGATCGTTCACCCCACGTTGGCCGAGGGGTTGCAAACGCTGATCATGAGCTTGGATCGGTTCAGCTTGGATTAGAACCGGAGCTGCAGCGGGTCAACGGACGGCGAGGACGGCCGGATGGATGGAGCGGCGACCGTCAGATCGTCCGCTCCAGCCACTGGAGGACTTTCACGATCACTCGCAAAATGGGTCTCAATAGTCTCAGCATAGTATTTCCCTCCTGCTTCTTTTCCTACGAGATCGGCCGTCATTCGGTTTCGGCGCGGCGCCGGCCGGTCCCCCTCGATGTGATACGCTACCGTCGTTCGTCCGGTGGCGGCCAGGCCGGCAAATCCGTATCCGAAGCCAGCAAGCGTTCGAGCAGGCCGTAGTCGTGCTCGTCGACGCGCATCGGGACGATGGCAATGCGGTTCTGCCCGAACGCGTACGTATCCGTGCCCGGCGGCGACGTGACCGGCCGGAGAGAGAAGGTCAGTCTCCATACTTCCCGTCCGGGCTGGTCGGCAGGGAGCTGGTCGTCGGGCTCGAGCGCGACCGAATACGGCCAGGGCCCGCGGCGGACGATCTCGACACCGGCGATCTCCGTCAGCGAGACCTGCGGGACGCTGACCGTAAGATACTGGCGGGGCTCCAGGTCGCGCACGAGGCTCGTGCCGGCCAGGTCGATGACCCAGCGGGCGATCGCGGCCAGCGTCTCGGGCTCGTTGTTGTGACCGGAGACGGCGATGGCGGGTATGCCGGCGAAGGCGGCCATCCGCGCGGCCCCGACGGTGCCGGAGAGGTAAGCGTCGTCGCTGAGGTTGGGCCCGTTGTTGATCCCGGAGATGACGAGGTCGGGCGGATCGGCGGCCAGGAGCCCGGCGAGCGCGAAGACGACGGCATCGGCGGGATAGCCGTCGACGGCGTAGGCGGTGATCCCGGGGCCGAGATCGCGGCGCTCCACCGTCAGGCTGCGCGTCGCGATGGCCGACACGTAGTTCGTGCTGCCGCTGCGATTCTCCATGGGAGCGACCACGAACGTCTCGGCCTCGGAAGCGAAGGCCTTGGCCAGAGCATTGATCCCGTCGTCGTCGATCCCATCGTCGTTGGTGATCAC
>JASFLD010000112.1:0-10036 GCA_050118275.1 Gemmatimonadales bacterium | reverse complement strand
AATCGGCCACATGATAGCCAGCCTCCTCGCCGTCGAACATGATCTTCAGGTCGACCGTGTCGCTGATCAGCGGTCCGCCCGACTCGGGACCGCCCAGCGGAGGCCAATCGACGACGGCGAAGGTACTGAGATCACGATCGACGAGTTCCAGACGTGTGAGAAAATCAGGGTAGTCTGCATAGTCGTTCGATGTGAAATCGTTACTCACCACTCGGTGCTTTTCCGGCCAAACGCCCGTCAACATGCTGGACCACCCGGGGCCACTGATCGTCTGAGCCCTGGTGGTTACGCTATCCGAGAAGGCGCCGACGGTGATCAACGCGTCGATGTTGGGCGTCTCGGTCTTCGCCAGGATGTCGGGCCTAACGCCGTCGAGCCCGATCACCAGCACCTTCTTCGTGGGCCCCCGTTCGGCACAAGCCATGACCGTGAGGAGCGCGAGGAACGAGAGCGAACACATGAACCTGGTCGTCTCCTTCGTTCTCTTTCTCATCTTCATCGCCACCTTCATCGTTGTCCTCATCGTTATCGTCATTCGTAACTCGCTAGTCACCGATCAGAACTCTTCGCTCAGACCGAAGAACTTCCGGCGCGTCACCCAGCGGCCGCGAGTGAAATCCGGGAACTTGACGGGCGCGCTCCCCAAGGCGATGGACTGTTCCGAGAGCGGGCTGATCACGCTCCAGGCCGCGGCGTCGTACACGTCGATGGGCGGTTCCACTCCCCGCTTTACCGATTCGATCAGAGCGTGCATGACGAAGAAGTCCATCCCCCCGTGACCGGAACCTGCCGCGCGATCCTCGTAGCGCTGCCAGAGTGGGTGATCGTACTTCGCCTGGTACGGCTCGAACGGCTCCCAGCGATGAGGCTCGGGGCTGACGCCCTCGATGTAGATGGTACCGCCGTCGTTCATCCACAGCCCCCTGGTGCCCTGAACTCTGAAGGCGAGAGAGTAGGGTCGGGGTAGGTTCGTGTCATGGCTGACGACCACGGTCTCCCCGCCCGCGCACCGGATGACCGTCGTCACGATGTCGCCCAGCTTGAACCGCACGTCCGCGTTGGGATGGTCCTCCCCGCCCACCGCGACGATGTACTCGTGCAAGCCGCGCGTCTTGGTCGCCGTCGAGGTCAGCGTCATGAAGCGGTTGCCCGAATTAATGTTGAGCATCTTGGCAATGGGACCGGCCCCGTGCGTCGGGTAGATGTCCCCGTTGCGGTGGATCGAGTGCTCGGTGCGCCACTCCGCCTCGCCGTTGGCGCCCGGCCCGAACTCGGCGCCGGGGTTGAACTTCACCTCGCGCAAGTCGTGCTGGTAGCCGCAGTGACAGTGCATCAACTCACCGAACATGCCTTGCCGAACCATGTTTAGGACCGTCATGACGTCGCGCCGAAAGCAGACGTTCTCCATGATCATGCACGGCATCCCGGTCTGCTCGGACGTGTTCACCAGGTCCCAACATTCCTGCACCGTGACGGCGGCGGGGACCTCCACTCCGACCCGCTTGCCGGCTTTCATGGCGGCCACGGCCATCGGCGTATGCCACAGCCAGGGCGTAGCGATGACCACGGCATCCATATCATCGCGCTCGACCAGGTTGAGAAAATCCTCCTCGCCGTCGTCGAAGCCACGTGGTGTGTCACCACGCGACTCCTTGACCATCTGCCGGGCCCGTTCTACACGTTCGGGCTTGACGTCGCAGACGGCTTTGATCTCCGTGTCGTCGCGCTGCAGGGCGAGGCGGAGCAGCCAGCTGCCGCGACCGCCAACACCGATAAAGCCGAGACGCACCTTCGCATCCGGTGGACTCGGCTCGGCGTTGAGCAGCTGCGGCCACAGTGACATTCCGACAGCGGCTCCCGCGCCCGCCTTGAGGAGGTCCCGCCTGCCAATCGACATAGTGGCTCCTTCACCTTTCAAGTTGGCTGATTCCTTCCAGCGGATAGACTAATTTTGTCCGTGTAGCCGTCGATCAACCCTCGCGATCACTTGAACCTGAGCTCCAACAGTAACGGTCGATGGTCCGAGGCCACGGGCTCATCGACCACCCGGTGCTCCACGACCTCGAAACGATCGCTCGGCCGATAGACGATGTAGTCGATCTCCCGGTCCGGTGCGTCGGAGGGGAAGGTGAAATGATCTTCGCCTTTGTCGGGGATGTGCCATGCTTCACCCACTAGAGCCATGACGTCGGAGTCGGGCCTCGAGTTGAAGTCGCCGGCCAGGATGACCGGGGACTTCTCGTCCTGGAAGATCTCTATCAGCCGTGCGGCTTGACTGTAGCGTTCCTCTCCCGTCCAGACGAGATGTATGCCGACGACTACCACTTCGGGGCCGTCTTCGCCGACGCGGATTCTGCCGGCCAGCGCGGCACGGTGCTCCACGCCCTTCGGCAGGAGGTGGTTGGTGTAGGAGATGAACGGGTACTTCGACAAGAGCGCCATTCCGTATCGCCCGCCCTGGTAGTCGAAGAAGGTGCCGAAAACGGAGTGCATGCCCGTTAGCTTACCCAACACCGTCGTCTGGTCCACGCCGCTGGTCCGCTCGACGGCGCTGTCGACTTCCTGCAGGGTGACGACATCGGGATGAAGGTCGTTGATTACGCGGGCGATGCGCTCCAGATCGATGGCTCCGTCCATGCCGAGGCCATGCTTGATGTTGTAGGAGAGGATGCGGAGCGTTGTCGGCGGCTGCTCGATCTCGACGGCACCTCGCTGCGCGCTGGCCGCGCCCGAGCAGGCGAGTCCGGCGGCCAGTCCCGCCGCGAGAATCGGCAGGCTGAATAGTGTAGCGACGGCGGTACGGACGCCGCGTTCGGCGAAGCGTAATCTCGATCGCGAGAAACCAGGCTCGGATCTCAGCATCGATTCCAGGTATCCTTTCACTCTTGAGGCGCGAAGTGTTGCTTGGCGAGTTCGGCCGGCGAACCATCCTGCGCTGAGAACGGTCGAAGTGTGAAGCTGTAGGCGTACTCGTCATAGTAGAGTGAATAGCGAGGCAGGGCCGTGGGGCCCCAGCTGTTGATTCCGCCGACGCCCATCTGCTTGTAGTCGATATTGAGGTTCACGAGGTCGCGTTCCACCAGATCGCCGGCGTGGCGTTGTGCTTTCCGCTCGCCGGGATCGAGGTCGTCGAGCGTGAAGTGGAGTGCACTCACGCTGAGTAACGGCATACCGATGACCAGTAGTCCAGTACCGGCGCTGTCGCTGAGCGCCATCCAGCGGACATCGGTCTTGTTGCCGGTCTCCTGCGGCCGGACGTAGGGGTGGAACTGTGCGGCGACGCTCGCGTCGTAGAGGCCGACAGGCGCTCCGGCTTTGCGATCCCAGTAGGATTCGTGGGGGCCGCGGCCGTACCAGCGCAGGTTGGAGAACCGTCGCGGAATGGTCATCTGCATGCCGAAGCGCGGCATGCGGGGCAGCCCCTCGTCGCCGGGCACGAAGTGATTGTCGATGATGACCAACCCGTTTCCGAGGACGGTGTAGAGCGTCGAATAGCTGGCGCGGCCGGCCTCGAGGCGGGCTCGGGTTCGGATCCGCACTTGTTGAGGCGCATCCTGGATGACGGAGAGGTTGCGTATTGTTCGCCGCTCACCCGCTTCACGCCAGACGGACAACCTTTTCTGCCAGCCGCCGCCAAAGTCGTTGTCGGTGGGCGCGCGCCAGAAATTGGGACGTGGGCCGCTCAGGATGAGCTCGGTCCCCCGGTATGCGAGAGAGTTGATTACCCCGTCCCGTTTGTCGAGCCTGAGAGTGAAGTCGACGCCCGATACCGTGACCGACGTGTCATCCTCTTGGACGTTCAGCGCCGGAAGCGACGCGATCGATTTTTCCGCGGCGGTCGCGTCGATCGGCAGTCGGAACTGCTCGAAGGCGACTTCGTGGCCTTCCGGCACGAGATCGGTCGCCTCATCGGTTCGAAAGCTGAGATTGAGGTAGTACTCGGCGCCAGGTGTCACGTCGATGGTCTCGAATGGAATGAGTAGCTCGCGACTCGCTCCGGCTGGGATGCCCAGGTCGGTGAGCACGCCGGATTGCCATGGTATGCCATCCTCCACGATCGTCCAGTCGAGGGTCAGGCCCTCGAGGTCCCGGAAATCATAGCGGTTGTGTACTGCGATTCGTCCGGTCTCGAGATCGACGGGTACGACATCGATGTACTGGTATACCTTCTTCACCTCGTAGAGCGATGGGTTGGGCCGACGGTCAGGTTGTACGACGCCGTTGATGAGAAAGTTGCCATCGCTGGGAGTGTCGGGCGGTCCGAAATCGCCGCCGTAACCGAAGACGGTGTCGCCCTTCTCGTTGGTGGTGAGCAAGCCCTGATCGACCCAGTCCCAGATGAAGCCGCCCTGCAGGTTGTCGTAGCGGTCGATGATCTCCCAGTAGTCAACGAAGTTGCCAACGCTGTTCCCCATGGCGTGCGCGTATTCGCACATGATGAGTGGCCGGTCGTGGTAGCGCTCGGCGTAGTCCACCAGGCGCTCGAAGCCGGCGTACATGGGGACGTAGAGGTCCGTATTCCGATCGAGCAAGGCACGCTCGTACTGGACGGGACGTGAGGTGTCGCGCGCCTTTATCCAGTCGTAGGTGGCATAGAAGTTGACCCCGTTACCCGCCTCGTTGCCCAGCGACCAGATGATGATGGAGGGATGGTTCTTGTCCCGTTCCACCATGCGGATGGTGCGATCGAGGTGGGCGTCCATCCAGGCCGGGTCATTGCCCAACGTCGTGTCGGGATGATAGCCTCGCCCGTGGGATTCGATGTTGGCCTCGTCCACAATGTAGAGGCCGTACTGGTCGGCCAGGTCGTACCAGCGAGGATCGTTGGGGTAGTGGGAGGTGCGGACCGCATTGAGATTGAACTGCTTCATCAATTGCATGTCGAGGAGCATCATCTCCTCGGACACCACGTGTCCGGTCACCGGGTCGTGCTCGTGGCGGTTGACGCCCTTGATGGTGATCGGAACGCCGTTCACTTGTAGCAGCCCGTCCTTGATCTCGACGGTGCGGAACCCAACGCGCGAGGTGATGACTTCGACCGTGGCGCCGCTCTCGTCGGCCAGGGTGAGTAACAACGTGTAAAGGTTCGGCGTCTCGGCGGTCCACTTCGCCGGCGCGCGAACTCGTCTGCGGAAGTCGATCTCGACTTCAGCTCCGGGCTGGACGCTCACGCTACCTCGCAGTGCCTCGGCGGGAATGACCGGGGCCCCGCTTGCGTCGAGCAGTTCTGCCGTGAGCTCCCAGTCCTGTGCCTCCTCCTGGCTGTAGTTCCGAACATTCGCCGTCAACGTGAGGATTCCATCCCGGTATCCGTCGTCGAGGTCGCCGACGACGAAGAAGTCGCGGACGTGCACCGCTGGTGCGGCCCACAAGAACACGTCTCGTTCGATGCCGCTGATTCGCCAGAAGTCCTGGCACTCGAGGTAACTGCCATCGCTCCAGCGGTAGACCTCCACGGCGAGCGTATTGTCACCGGTTCGCGCATAGGGCGTGATGTCGAACTCCGCCGGCAACTTGCTACCCTGGCTGTAGCCGACGAACTCGCCGTTCACCCACAAGTACATTGCCGACTTGACCGCGCCGAAGTGGATAAACACCTGGCGTCCTGTCCAGCTGTTGGGAATGCTGAACGAACGACGATACGAGCCGACCGGATCGTAGTCGTGGTGGATGTAAGGCGGGTTTTCCTCGTATTCGTAGCGTGAGTTCAGGTAGATTGGCACGCCGAAGCCGTTCACTTCCCAATTGCCGGGGACCGGAATCTCACCCCAGCCGCTGTCGTCGTAGTCCTCACGGTAGAAATCCAGCGGACGGTCCGCCGGCTTGCGGACCCAATTGAATTTCCAGCGCCCGTTCAGCGACTGAAAGTACCTCGATCGGCTGCGCTCGCCGTCGCGGGCCAGTTGGCGGGTCTCGTAGGGAAATAGAGTCGCGTGGGGCGGTTCCTTGTTGATGGAGAATACGGCCGGGTTCTCCCAGTCTTCCGCTTCTTGGGCGAATACGACAAGGGGACGAGTCGTCGCTACGACCGCAGTCCATGTCAGGGTGGCGACAGCGAGGCAGAGACGTGCTGGGTGCACAGTTCTTCCCTCCTTTTGACAGTGGCCGAATTCAACCCGGCGACTGCCCCAAGAGCTCGGCCCTACCTCGACACGTACTCGTCGGGACGGGTGAGCTCCGTGGGTTCCAGGCCGGTTGCCCGCGGGTATCCAAGACTCGGGTTTCCTGCTGGCGGACTGGCGCGCACGCGGTCAATATGGCGGCCGGGCCGGCGCGGCGCGACCTCTCGATAGCGTGGCAGCGTGATCCACCAGAAAGCCGGCGCCGGCAGGGCTCTTCGACTGCGGCGGGGGATCTGCGTCGGGTAATCGGAGGCCGAAGATTCCCTCGGGAGCGTTTAGCGATGGCCGTTCGCCGGTCGTTTCACCCACCCTTTTCCGGCCGTGCCAATGCTTGTAGTGTGAGACTGACCGCAAGCGCAACGATCCGCGCAGACTAGACCCGGCGGACGGCGACCGCCGCTGCCGATGAAATGGAGTTCTGGCACATGAAAGGCGCCACAGTCAGCCCTCCCACTGCCCGCTCGGTCCTCGAGATCGAGGGTTCACGAGAGCGCGAGCACATGCGGACGCTGATCGTCGAAGATCCCAACGACCTCGCCGTACTCCTGGCGGACAGGATCGTCGAGATCATCCGACGCGAGACGGCGTACAAGGATCGTTGCGTGCTCGGTCTGGCGACCGGCAGCACTCCGATCGGGATATACCGCGAGCTGATTCGCCGCTATGAGGCCGGTGAAGTCGACTTCTCCAAGGTGGTGACGTTCAATCTCGATGAATACTACCCCATGTCGACCGATAGCATTCACAGCTACCGGCGTTATATGATGGAGAACTTATTCGAGCACGTGAACATCGATCCGGCCAACATCAACATTCCCGATGGAGGCGTTCCACGGCAGGAGTTGGCCGGGCCCTGCAGGGATTATGAGGATGCGATCAGGGCGGCGGGTGGAATAGACTTCCAGATCCTCGGGATTGGGCGCAGCGGCCATATCGGATTCAACGAGCCTGGCTCGCCGCAGGACTCGCGAACGCGGCTTGTTACGCTGGACACGATAACTCGCAGGGATGCGGCGGCGGACTTCTTCGGTGAGGACAACGTTCCGCTGCAAGCGATCACCATGGGCATTGCGACGATTCTGGAAGCCCGCGAGATCGCGCTGCTCGCGACGGGCGAACACAAGGCGCCCATCATCCGTCGCGCGGTGGAAGGTCAGATCTCGACGGATGTGACGGCGACGTACCTGCAGCAACATCGTGACGCGACCATCTACCTCGACTTGCCTGCCGCCGGCGACTTGACGCGCATCAGCACGCCTTGGGTCTTGCAGAGCATCGACTGGACCCCGGAACTGACCGAGCGGGCTGTGGTCTGGTTGGCGGAGCTGACTGGGAAGGCCATTCTGAAGCTCACCGACTTCGATTACCGGGAGAACCATCTCAGCGCTCTTCTGTCGAAGCATGGGTCGGCGGGGGTGATCAATGGCGAGGTCTTCAATCGTTTGCGGGACAAGATTCGCGGGCGATCCAAGTTGCCTCAACGCAAGCGCGTGCTGGTCTTCTCCCCGCACCCGGACGATGACGTCATATCGATGGGCGGCATCCTACGGAAGTTGACGGAGAACGAAAACGAGCTCGTCGTCGCCTACATGACGAGCGGCAACATCGCCGTGTTCGATCACGACGTACGCCGACACCTCGATTTCGTCGAACGTTCCGCCACTTCGCTCGGTCTGGACCCGGAGCACGTGCACGAAGTCCGCTGCGAGATTCAGGACGGCTTCAAGAAGAAGAGGCCGGGATACGTCGACTCGGAGCGGGTGCAGAACCTGAAACGATTCATCCGAGAGTCGGAGGCGGTTGCGGCCATTATCGATGTGGGGCTATCCAGTTCGGCCGCTCGCTTTCTCAATCTACCATTCTACCGAACCGGCGAGGTGCGAAAACGGCCGATCGGTGAGGACGATGTGGAGATCGTCTTGGGATTGATCGAAGGGGTACAGCCTGATCTTGTGTTCATCGCCGGTGATATGTCGGACCCACACGGCACCCACCGACTATGCAAAGCGGCCATCGATCGTGCGCTTGTTGAGTATACAGGCTCGTCTCCCGAGGTGTGGCTCTATCGGGGGGCTTGGGAAGAATGGCCGTTGACGGAAGCCGATGTCTTGGTGCCGCTGTCCCAAGAGGAGCTGAGAAAGAAGATTCTGGCGATCTTCAAGCACCAGTCGCAGAAGGACGTAGCCCCCTTCCCAGGCGGTCACGATGAGCGAGAGTTCTGGCAGCGGGTCCACGCCCGCAATCTGTCGACGGCGCAGAAAGCCGATCGGCTGGGATTGCCCGAGTACTACGCCATGGAGGCTTACCGATTAGAGGCGGCCCACGCTTCATAGTCCGAACGGGAGGCAGCCCTCGCCGTGGGCGCGGACGCCTCCGACGTGATTGTCGGCTCGGCCCCCGTCGGTCAGAGGGCCGTGAGTGCTGCGGCGTCCACTTCCGCGGATTCGTATGTCTCTTCCAGAATTACGAACTCATGTGTTCCCTCGAAGACTTGGGGGCCCGATGAACGAGGAACGTCCCGGAGCAGACCCTGCCAAGATCGCGACGGCTGCGCGTGTCATTCACGCCGCAATAGCCGCTGGGGTGGTGTTGTTCTTCGCCGTCTTCCTGATTCTCCGTAGTGAATCGAGCCTTGGGGGGGTGTCCGAGGCGGGAGGCGTGCTAAGAATCGTCGGTTACCTCGTGTTGGCGGGCGGTGTTCTGGCAAGCGGGATGCTGAGGGGAAGGGTCGCTCCACGCTCCCGAGGTGTGGATCTCGGCGAGTGGTGGGGCAAGAACATGCAGAGGGCGGTGATCGTGTGGGCGACGGCTGAGGGTGGAGGGGTCGCCGCCATGGTCATGGGCTGGCTGATCGGTGACACGACCCTGCTGGCATTAGGTGCGGCACTGCCGCTGGCACTGCTGTTCACGAGCCGTCCTGGTCGGCTTTCGGGCGAAACCTGAGGGGGTTCCAACCTTCCTTCTGGCCGGGGTATCTCACTCGGTGGAAGGAGGTTTGGCCTTGGAGAGTGGCGAAACTGAGCCAGAGTCGAGAGGCCAAGTCGGCTGATGCCGACGATGCGGTCCTGGCCGCGGCAGGCGATGCGGGCGCCTTCGAGCGGCTCTACCACCGGCACGTAGCCCGGATCCATTCTCTGATCCGACGTATGATGGGACCGGACCTGGCCGACGAAGTCACTCAAGATGTGTTCGTCAGGGTCTGGCAGAAACTGGGGAGCTTTCGAGGCGAAGCGGCGTTTGGGACATGGTTGCACAGAGTCGCCATCAACGTGGCGCTGGGGCGCCGCAAGAAGTTGGGGATACGCAGGGAGCGGTTCGTTGAGGGAGAGCGAGTGATCGGACGGATGATCTCGAACCCGAAGGCTGCGGAAACGGCGATAGACTTCGAGGCGGCGATGGAGATGCTTCCAGATGGAGCGCAGCAGGTATTCGTGTTGCACGATGTAGAAGGCTACAAGCACGGTGAGATCGCCGAGCTGTTGGGAATCACGGCGGGGACGTCCAAGTCCCAATTGCACCGGGCCCGGATGATTTTGCGCGAGCATCTAGACAGATAGATGCCGATTTGTGATCGGCGAACTACTTGCAGGACAGCTGAGATGAGTGATCGGTGGATAGACAGATTGTCTGAGTACCTGGACGACGAGCTAGACGGCGCCGAGCGGGAGCAACTGGAAGCGCACCTCGCCGGTTGCAAGGACTGCTCGTCAACGCTCGAGCAGCTTCGCGAGGTGGTCGCTCGGGCGCAAGGCGTAGAGGACCGGCCGCCGACCAACGACCTATGGCCAGGCATCGCCGCACGGATCGGTGCCGCATCGGACGATGCGGCGGTGAGCTCGATCGAGACGCATCGGCGGCGGAAGTGGGCGCGACTACGGTATTCGCGGATTTCGCTTTCGGTTCCGCAACTTGCC
>JASFLD010000111.1:0-10065 GCA_050118275.1 Gemmatimonadales bacterium | reverse complement strand
GAGGCGCTGGCGCTACAGATCTTCCATCCCGACTTCTTCGGCGGCACCTGGTCGTACTGTCCCGACCCTGTGACCTTCAGCAACGTCGAGGGCATCAACGTCTACGAGGATGAGAACGCCTTCTACAAGCAGCACGAATGGCGGCGCGTGCCGACCCCGAACACGCGCGAGACGAACGGCGAGATCCGCTTGACCTCGGAGCAGCGGAACCGTTGGGAATTGGTGAACGGGAGCGAGGGCCGTTCGGGCGAACAGCTGGACATCTGGTCGGCGGTGTACGGGCCACTAGGCGAGCACGGCTATTTCAAACCACTTTTCGACAAGCGGACCGGCGTCATTGATCCCGAGGTGGCCGTCTATTGGCGGGACAACTACGACTTACTGGAGCACTTGAAGCGTAACTGGGAAACCCTGGGACCGAAGCTCGTGGATAAGCTACATATCTACACGGGCACCATGGACAACTTCTACCTCAACGTCGCCGTAAAGGAGATGGAGACCTGGATGGCGACAACGGAGGATCCGCACTACCCGGGCTTCTTCATGTACGGGGACGGCAAAGGACATTGCTGGTCCGGTCCCGTGACCACCGCCGAGCGCTTGAAGGAGATCGCCTCCCACGCCCTGCGTCATATGCCGGCGCCGCTGACCGCGCCCTGGTGGCGATACTGATGCCGGGAACCACCCCCCTGCGGAAAGCGCGGGCCCGCTCAGCTCGTCAGGCCGAGCAGGTGGGCAAGCCAGTAAAGTGCGCCGGCGGCGAAGGCCGACGCGGGGATCGTCAGGATCCAGGCGATCACCATCTCACCAGCCACCCCCCAGCGCACCGCTGAGGCTCTCCGCAGCGCGCCCACACCCATGATCGCGCCGCTGATCGTGTGGGTCGTGCTCACGGGCACTCCGGAGAACGATGCGATCAGGATCGAGCACGCCCCGCCCGTCTCGGCGGCGAAGCCACTGATCGGCCGAAGTTGGGTGATCCGTGTGCCCATCGTACGGACGATCCGCCAACCGCCAAACAACGTTCCCAGCGCGATCATCGAGTACGCGCAGAAGATCACCCAGACCGGGATATGTTCGGCGCTGGCGACATAGAAGAAGTGCAGGGGTGTATCGGGGTCAGCGAACAGCACGTTGCTCGTCACCAGCAGCCCCAGAATGATCCCGATGGTCTTCTGGGCGTCGTTACTACCGTGGCTGAACGAGAACGCCGCCGACGACACGAGCTGCAGGCGCCGGAACCAACGGTCCACGCGGCCCGGCCGCGAGTTGCGGACCGCCCAAAGACTTCCGATCCCGATGATGCCAGCGAACACGAAACCGAGGAAAGGTGAAATGATGATCGCCGCCAGCGGCTTGACCCAGCCGCTGAAGATCAGGGCGTGGACTCCCGCCTTCGCGATCGCGGCACCCGCGTAGCCGCCCAGCAGAGCGTGTGACGAACTCGACGGTAGGCCGTAGTACCAGGTGATGAGATCCCAGAGAATCGCGCCCAACAAAGCCGACAGGATTACCCACGGATCTACTATGGAGAGGTCGACCAGCCCTCTCCCCACGGTCTTCGCCACCGCAGTGCCGAAGGTAAACGCCGCAGCGAAGTTCCAGAACGCCGCCCATGCTACCGCCTGCAACGGCGTCAGCACGCGGGTCGAGACGATCGTCGCGATGGAATTCGCCGAATCGTGGAAACCGTTGACGAAATCGAAAGCGAAAGCGATGAAAACCGTTGCAACGACGAGCGCGACCAAGGCAGGCTCAACCGTGTTTAAGGACTATACCCTCGAGAATACCGGCGACATGCTCGCAGGCATCGAGGGCGTTTTCCAACTGGTTGATGATGTCCTTCCACTTGATCACGTCTATGGCCTCATGAGGCTCCTCGAAGAGCTTGGCCAGTGCGGCGTAATACATCGCATCGCCTTCCGTCTCCGTCGTCCTGACGGCCTTGGACGCCTTCAGAACGGGTGTCAGCTGCGGAACGGCTTCGACCGCGTCGGCAATTTGCCCGCAAGCCCGACCTAACAGGCGTGCCATCTCGCCGGAATGGTCCGTTAGTTGCCCAATGCGATAAGCGTCCGCAAGCCGAGCGACCTCCTCCGCCTCGTCCACGATCTCGTCCAACCGATCCGCCAGCATGTGGATGTCCTCGCGATCGAACGGCGTGACAAAGGTAGTCTCCATGCGATGAAGCAACTCGTGAGTGACGGTGTCCGCCTCGTGCTCGATCCCGGTCAGCGCCTCCGCCGCGGCGGCAATCGATGTGGCGCCGTCGCCGCAGCGACTGAGGACGTCCCCCGCATCGCGAACACAACCGGCGAGCTTCCGAAACAGCTCGAAGAAGGCCTTGTCTTGAGGGATTATCTTCCGAATGAACATAGAGTCTCCCGCACTCGCTCTCCAAGCCCCGTCGCACGGGGACCCGGCCACCGGACCTCCGCTGCGAGACCGTGAGCCAAAATGATCACCTGACCCCGACGAGTGACGAAGACAAGAGAATCAAAACGCACCCTCGGGCGCACGACGTTTCCTCATCGGCGCCACCTGTCATCGCGACGCCGGCCATTGACAAGAGCCATCAGACCACTTACTGTGCATATACGATATATACGGTCAGCACGATATGATCGGCGGGATTTTCATACGACCTTGATGACGCCAACAATCGACCACCGCGCGAGCTCCTCATGAGGGTTCTCATTTCCAACGCCTCGCCGGACCCTATTTATCGGCAAATTGCGCGCCAGATCAAGGGCCAGATTCTCGCCGGCGAACTGGCGGAAGGCGATCCACTCCCGTCGATTCGCAAGCTGGCCAGAGATCTTCAGATCAGCGTCATCACCACGAAGCGCGCATACGAGGAGTTGGAGCGGGAGGGGTTCATCAACACGGTCGGAGGCAAGGGCACGTTCGTCGCCGCCGAGAACCCGGAGTTCTTCCGCGAGAAGCGGATGAAGGCCGTCGAGGAAAAGCTGGCTGAAGCGATCGAGCAGGCGCGTTTGCTCGGCGTCGGCCCTCAGGAACTCGCGGAGATGCTCCGGTTGCTGTACACGGAGGACGAATGAGATGGGATATGCACTCGAGATCGATGCTGTCGGCAAGAGATACAAAGGCTTCGCTCTGACGGACGTGTCCTTCCAGCTTCCCCGCGGATACATCATGGGACTGATCGGACCGAACGGTGCGGGCAAAACCACGCTCATCAAGCTGATTCTGAATTTGGTGCACCGGGATGCCGGTACGATTCGCGTCCTCGGGCTCGACAACCTGACTCACGAAGCAGAGATAAAGTCGCGAATTGGGTTCGTGCCCGACGAGCCGTACTACTACGGAGACGTCACCCTCCTGAACCTCAAAGCCGCGACGGCTCCGTTCTATCCCCTCTGGGACGAGACTCGATTCCGCGACCTCGCATCTCGCTTCGAGCTCCCCTTGAAGAAGAAATTCAAGCAGTTGTCCCACGGCATGAAGACCAAGTTCGCACTGGCACTCGCGCTCTCGCACGGAGCCGAGCTGGTGCTCCTCGACGAGCCGACCTCCGGCCTGGACCCCGTCGTGCGACGCGAGTTGCTCGACATCCTCGCCGGTCTGCTCCAAGATGAGCGGGTGTCGATCCTCTTTTCCTCGCACATCACCGCGGACCTCGAGAAGACCGCCGACTTCGTGACTTTCCTGCGCGATGGGCGGGTGGTGTTCTCGAGTCCCAAGGACGATGTGATGACGAGTTGGGCGATCGTCAAAGGTGGGCGCGAGATCCTCGATGCCGAGGCGCGGGCCTTCTTCGAGGGAATCCGAGTCCGTGAACACGGTTTCGAGGCGTTGACCTCGCGCGTGGCGGAAGCCCGCCGGCATTTCGGTGACCGAGTCGTCATCGACCGCGCATCGCTCGAAGACATCATGGTTCTGTTGGGAAGAGAGGAACGCCATGCTGCTTGAGTTCCTTCAGCGAGACTGGTATCTGCACCGGCGAGCGCTACTGATGGTCATCCTCATCTTCTCTGCCTTCGAGGTCTACTTCGTGCTCGTCGCGAATCACCCGCGCATGTGGCTGGTCTTCACCTGCATCTACATTTCGTTTTTCGTGATCGTGCCGATGACGCGCGACGACAAATTCCGAGCGCATGCCTGGGCCAGTACGCTGCCCGTCACTCGCGCCGACCTGGTGCGGAGCCGCTACGTGGCATCCTGGGTCATCGTGGCGCTGGCGTTCCTACCGGCCTTTGCGCTCGCCGCGTTCCTGCCGGGCAGCAAGCTCGCGTCGGCTCTACCCGTCGACCCGAGATCCCTACTCCTGGCCGCTACTGTGATCACGATCATCTTCTTCCTGGTGATCCCGTTCACCGCACGGTTCGGCCTGATGGGGGTCTTCATCGGCCTGGCGGCGATTCAGCTCATCGGTGCCGGTCTATTCGTCTTCGCCTCGGCCACGGGCAGCTTCGAGGCAGTCGAAGGCGGGGTCGCCGCCGTATTCAAGCCCCCAATCGCCGCAGTCGCCGCGATTCGGAACAGCCTGCCGAGCATTGCGTTCAATATCATGGCGCTACTGACCCTCGTGCTGATCAACTGGCTGGGCTACAGGTTCGCGCTAATGCTTTTCCGGCGTCGGGAGTTCTAGGGACGATGGAAAGCGTCCTCGACGTGCGCGATCTCTGCAAGCGCTATGAGGAGTTCACGCTCGACGAAGTGTCGTTCTCCGTTCCGCGCGGCTATATCATGGGATTGATCGGCCCGAACGGCGCTGGCAAGACGACCACCCTGAAGTTGATCCTCGGCCTGCTGCACCGCGATGGGGGCGCGATCCGCGCCTTCGGCCTCGATCCCGCACGGCAGGGAGCCCGTATTCGTGCACGCGTCGGCTTCGTTCACGATGAACCCGCCTTCTACGGGCACCTCACCCTGGCGCAGAACGCGGCGCTGGTGGCGAGGTTCTACCCAACATGGGATCCCGGCGTTTTCCGCCGCCACAGCGAAGCTTTCGAGCTGTCACTCCAAAAACGGTTCAATGCCCTCTCGCGCGGCACGAAAACGAAGTTCGCCCTGGCACTCGCCCTCTCACACCGGGCCGAGTTGGTCCTCATGGACGAGCCCACGTCGGGGCTCGACCCCGTCTTCCGCCGCGACCTACTGGATACGCTCACGGGCCTGTTGCAGGATGAGCGGACATCGATCCTCTTTTCCACCCACATCACCTCCGACCTGGAGCGCATCGCCGACTACATCACCCTCATCCAGAACGGCCGGCTGGTCTTCTCGGCCGCGAAGGACGACATCCTCGAGAAATGGGCACTGGTCAAAGGAGGGCCCGATCTACTAGAACAGTTACCGTCCGGTTTCTTCCGTGGCGTTCGTCGAGGCGCGCACGCGTTCGAGGCCCTCACCGACGACGCCGCCGAAGCCCGCAGGCGACTGGGCGATGCGGTCGTGATCGACAAGGCCTCGCTGGACGACGTCGTTCTCTACACCACGGGGCGCGCCGCCGATGCTTGATCTGATCTGGAAGGACTTCGTGGCGGCGCGGCGGTTTCTGTTGCTGGTGATTCCCCTCGGTGGCGTCCAACTGGCCGTACTGGCCTCGACCCCCCCGATCTATCCGATCGCGGCGCTGATGTTCGCAGCGCTGCTTGGCTTTGGATCGATCGCACTGGAGGAGAGCCAACGGACGGAGCTACTCTGGAACAGTCTGCCGGTAACGCGCGACGATCTTGTCACGGCGCGCTATCTGGTAGCGCTTATCGGGGTGACAACCGGCCTCGTCATGGGCTGGGCCCTCGCCCAACTCGTCGGGGGACGGGTCTCGCTCGGCACATTCGGGCCGGCGTTCACGAGCTTTCCCGCGCATGCCCTGATGTTCGGGGTCCTCGTTCTCGCCGCGGCGGTCTTTCTGCCGCTCCACTTCCGTTTCGGACCCGGCCGTGCCGTCATCTTCTTCTCGGCCGTCGCTCTGAGTGCCGTGGTCCTCGTATCGCTGCTCGCGCAGGCGATCCTCTCTGCGAAGGGATATCCAAGCCCCATCTTCGACCCCGAAGCGTGGAGGCTGAGAGGGCCGGAAATGGTGAGAGCATTGATCGAGTGGACTGCGCCGCGGCTCGGCCGCTTGCTGGGTCTGTTCGTCGCGCTCTCGATCGTCGCGCTGGGGTTCTCCTGGAGAGTATCCCGCCGGGTGTACGAGACGCGGGATCTCTGAGCGCCCGTCGAGCCTCGGCGAGTGTCTTAGCAACAGCCGCCGCTCTACATCCGTCGCCCGTCGCTCGAAAGCTCCCCGCAACGGCAATGGCCGCCTAAGGAGCCGCTTCGGCGGGCGAAGCCTCGAACAGACCGAAGTTCGAGAGTGCCGGCACGTTGTTGGCCTGCTCGATGATGATTCTGATCCGATCCGTCTCCACGCCGCCGATACGCAGCAGCCGCTTGTAACCGATCGTCGTCCCCCCGGCGATCCGACTCCAACCACCGTTCAAGAAAGCTTCGATGGCAAACGCCGCGACCCTCTGCCCGAAGCGGATAGGCTCCTGCAGCATGATACGGTCGAAATAGGTGGGCTTACCCAAGTCGACCTCCAGGGTCGCCTGCCGAACGCCGTCTTCGGCCGCCCAGTACGAGTCGGCGTCATCGTCCACGACGTTCGAGGGCGCGAAATACGACGCGGACTCACGGTGGCTGTCCGCCGTCACCGCCTTGTTCAGAGCCAGGTTCACCCGAAACGTCTCGTCGAGAATACGTCGAAACTCCCGCAAAACCGCAACGTCGTTTTCGTGGAATAGCCCGCGCCTGTCCGGCGGCACGTTGAGCAGCAAGACGCAGTTTCTTCCCACCGACCGGTAATACACCTCCAACAACTGCTGAGCCGTTTTTGCAGCGCTGTCCTCCGCCGCATGATAGAACCAGCCCGGCCGAATAGATGTATTGCAGAGTGGAACGACCCAGTCTGTCCCCAACGGATCTCCCGTATTCAGGTACGCCGCATCGGCGGCGCCCACCACGATACCTGCGGTATTGATCATCGACCAATTCGTCACGCCGGCGAAACCCCGCTCGTTGCCGATCCAACGTATGTCGGGTCCCGCATCCGAGAAGATGAGGATACCCGGCTGCAGAGCTTTCACGAGGGCCCAAGTCTCACTCCAACGGTAGTAGCTCTCCCGATCGATCCTGCGCTCTTCGTCGGCACCGCCGTAGTAGCCGTCGCCGCCGTTCGCTCCGTCGAACCAGATCTCGGTGATGGTGCCGTAACCGGTCAGCAGTTCTCTCAGTTGGCTCCGGTAGTACTCGATGTACGCGGGACCACCGTAGTCCGCATGGTTTCGATCCCACGGCGAGAGATAGAGCCCTACCTTGACGCCGCGCTGACGCGCGGCCGACACGAAGTCCCGCACCACGTCGCCGGCGCCGTCACGCCAGGCGCTGCTCTTGACGGAGTGCTCGGTATACCGCGACGGCCAGAGGCAGAAACCGTCGTGGTGCTTGGCGGTGAGGATCAGCTCCTTCATGCCGACCTCGGCGGCGACGGAAGCCCACTGGCCTGGATCCAATGCCATCGGACCGAATACGTCCGGCGATTCGTCGCCGTACCCCCATTCGCTGTCGGTGAACGTGTTCACGCCGAAATGCACGAACCCGAGCAACTCCATCTTTTCGTACTCGAGCTGTTCCTTAGTCGGCACGACATCGTTGCGAGGGATGTCCTCGGGCACGTCGCGGCAGGCGCCGAGCAGACCGATCAGTACCAACCGGCACGCGAGATCCAACGCGAGCCGCACCGTCTGGCCCGACGATACGGCCGAACCGGTCAGCCGTCCCGAAAGCCAGCCCAGATATCGCGCATCGAGCATCTCCTGGAAGAATTCGGCCACGCCGCTAACCTACGCTCGGATCATGGACCGGCAAGAACGCGGTAACGGCCCATGAGCCGCCTGGTCAGAACCGGGTTGCGGATGCAGTCGTCAGAGCCTAAGAGTGGAACGGCCTCGCGAATCGGCCCCCGCACCCCGAGGTGGAAGAAATGAGCCCACGAGTCCGCCAGAACGCGTTGCTCATCATGCTCGCTGCCGTATTCACCGTCGGGTTGACCTTCGCCACGGTGGAACTGCCTTACCTCGTCGACGACTTCCTCCAAAACTCCATCACGACTCCCGGTTTCGATTCGCAGGCTGATGCGATAAGCCGGCTTAAGACCGAGTTATTCATCTCTCACTTCCACCTGCGCCTGATCGGCTACGTGTGCTTCGCGTTGCTGGTCTTGGCCATCGTCATCGGATTCGCAACACGCAAGGCCGGGCTCGCGACGCTCGGTGCCGTGGGCTTCATCCTGCCAGTATTCGCTCAGTTCGCCGGGGTTATGTTCTTCCTCGCCGGCCTCGGCTTGTTCAACGTGCTCTGGCTTCCGGCCCTCGACATCTCGTTCGAGCTCTCGCGCCTGGGCCTCATCGTCCGCGCTCCCTACGACCTGCTCATCTGGCTCTTCCGGCAGGCAGGTCTCAACGGCTACTGGCCGATCGTCTATTCCTTCCTGGGCAGCGGGCTGCTGCTGTTCTTCCTCGGGACTTTCGCCTGGCTGTCCGCCCGGGCCCGGAAGGTGGACGTGGCGGACTTCTGGGTGTACCGGATCTCACGTCACCCCCAGTACCTGGGCTGGATCCTCTGGAGCTACGGCGTCTACCTGCTGCTCCTGCGGGGGATGTATCCCAGGCGCTCGTGGGGTATTGACGCGAGCTTGCCGTGGCTCCTCTCTACGCTGACCATCATCGCCGTGGCCATGTTGGAGGAGCTGAACATGCGGGAGCGATTCGGCGACGCGTACGAAGCCTATCGGGAACGGGCCCCCTTCCTGTTTCCTTTTCCCAAGCTCATCGGCAGGCTGTTCGCCCTGCCGACCCGCCTGCTGTTCAGAAAAGGCGAGCCTGAACGAAAACGCGAAGTGGCTGTCGTCGTCTCGCTGTACGGGATTGCTCTAGTTGCGGTTTCCGCCCTGTTTTACGGGGGCGGTTGGGCCAGAGCTTCGACATTTCTTCGCCCCTCCAATGGGCGGGCTAAGATGCAGAGTCTGGCGACGCAACTCGTAGAGGAGCCGAACCGGCGGGCGAAGTACTTCATCGCCGTTCGCTTGGCCGCGTTCGGCGACCCAGCCGTCGACTATTTCATTCCGCTCCTCGACCACGAGGACCATGAAGTCCGGATCAACGCCGCGGACATGCTGAAGACGATCCCGTCCCGCCGGGCCGTTCCCACCCTTATCGCGGCTCTGAATGACTCCATGGCGGACGTCCGGGGCCGTGCCGCCGCCGCGCTCGGCGTCAGCGGGTCGATGGATTGTGTAGCACCGCTGCTGGCACTGGCGGACGATCCGGAGTCCTGGGTCCGGAACGCGGCCATGCAATCGTTGGCCCAGCTGGGTTCGACAGAGCTCATCGAGCCGGCTGGCCAGACGCTGACCGGTCCACACGGCTGGCTCCGAGCCTCGACCGTCGAAGCTCTGGGCGTGCTCGGATCGGAGGACGGGTTGCCGCTGGTCCTGAGCGCCCTGAGCGACGCCGAACCGGCCGTCAGGCGATCAGCGGTCGTGGCGGCGTTGAAGATCGGGTCGCCCAGAGCGTGCCAAGCGCTCGCCCTGGCGGAGGCGAGCGATGAGGATTGGGAGGTGCGGCTCTACGCGGCGGAGTCTGTGAAACGGCTCGACTGCCGCGAGTAGCGCTGGCTGCAATCCTCATCCGGCCCAGCGAAGCCGCAGGGTAAGCACGTATGCATCATCGGCACGGAGTCTGTTCCAGCATCGCGAGCACCATGTAGTATTGCCTGCCAGTACTGCCTGAGTACGAACCCTTGAGGTACGCCGCATGAAGGTCACTGTCATAGTCAACCCACGAGCCGGCGGTGGCGTCGATCTGGTGGCGCTCCGTGCCGCCGTGAACGACCGTCCGGAGCTCGCTGACGCGGAGATCCTCGTCTCACAGGAGCGTGGAGAGGCCCGTGCGCTGGCGCACGCGGCCGCGGAGGGCGGCGCCGAGCTAGTGGTGGCAGCGGGTGGCGACGGTACGTTGAACGAAGTGTTGAACGGTCTCGGCGCACGGTCGCCCT
>JASFLD010000110.1:0-10129 GCA_050118275.1 Gemmatimonadales bacterium | reverse complement strand
CGAAGCGTTCGAGGCTGCCGGCGATCCGACGCGTTTCGCGGGACAGCTGGCTGAAGGTCTGGAACCGTGGGCTCCCGCGAAGCTCTACCGTTCGACTCGATTCGATGCCGACGCCACGACCCTTGCTCTGGAGACCGGCCGGCTGGATCTGCTGCTGGGGCGATCCTATCACCAGATCGCGATGGCCAGCCGCAGCCAGCATCGCTCGCAAGACATGGGGCGGATCGAATCGCTGGGCCCGAGGCGCTCGCGCCTGCAGTTGTTGCAGAGCCGGGTGGACGGGGAGAAGGCCGCTGGCGAGACTTCGCTGTTCGATGGGCTGGATACGACGTACGCCGGGCTGCTCTCCCGGCTGCCCGATGGCGAAGTCCGTCAGGCGCTTTCCCAGAGCCTGAGCCTCTATCGGCGCGAACTCGAGGAAGGTCGCGCGGCGCTGTTCAGCGATTCGGATGAACTCGTCGAACGGTTAGGTGGGGCGCTGACGGAGCTGCGCAGAGCCCTGGCTTTGACGGAGGATGTCCCCTCCGCGCATGCCTTGCGGTCCTTCTTGCGGGAAGACGAGAGTGATTTGGAGGCCGCCCTGGCTGAAGGGGCGGGCGTCATCCTGGATGCTTTCGGCTCCGACGACCTCATCGCGCCCGGACAGACGCTGGAAGTGGAAGTTCAGATTTGGAACGGTGGTCACGATCCGGTCACGCTCCGCCGCCTCGGGCTCCGGACACCGGACGGTTGGGCGATCGAGCCGGTCGAATCGGGAGAGGTCGAGGTGCCGCCGGGCACGTTGAGCCAGCGTCATTTCCGTCTGTCGGTGCCGGAAGACGCCGAGCCGACGCGACTCTACTTCCTGCGTCGACCGCGATCGGCGGGCACCTACGTATGGCCGGAGGCTTCGCCGGAGCGGGCCACGCCGCTGGGACTGCCGTTGATCGAAGCGAGCGCCGAGCTGGCCATCGCGGGCCACGTCGTCCGGCGGTCGGTCGAAGTCGTCGATCGATTCGCCGACCAGGCGCGGGGAGAGGTGCGCAATCCGCTCTTCGTCGTTCCCGAGGTGGCGGTGAGTCTGGCTCCGAGCACGGTCGTCTGGCCGCTGGATCGTCAATCCCCGGTCTCGCTCGGCGTCAGCGTCCGAGGTGAGGCCGAGGGCGGTGTGCGCGGTCGTGTGTGGTTGGAGGTCCCGGACGGCTGGAGTGTCGAGCCGGCGGTTGCTCCCTTCGCTCTGGGGGGTCCCGGCCGAGCCGCGACGCTGGAGTTCGAGGTCAGGCCGGTCGGCCGGGCCTCGGCCGGCCCCCACTACGTGCGGGCGTGGGCGGAAACGCCGAACGGCCGTCGGTACGGACTCGGGTATTCGGTCATCGATTACCCCCACATCCGGAAGAATTTGCTGTTCGACGACGCGGTGGCTCGTATCGAGGCGTTCGAGCTGAGCGTCGACCGCGATGTGCGGGTCGCCTATGTTCCCGGCGCCGGCGACGCGGTCGCCGATGCTATCGCGGTGATGGGGGTGCCGGTCGAGGTACTGGATGAAAGGGCCGTCGCCGGAGGAGACCTGTCGGACTTCGACGTCATCGTCTTGGGCATCCGGGCCTACGAGACGAACCCGGCGTTGGTCGCCGACAACGCCCGGTTCCTCGAGTGGGCGCGCGCTGGCGGCCTGCTCATCGTTCAATACCAGCAATACGGGTTCTTCAACGGAGATTTTTCGCCGTTTCCGATGAAGGCCCACTACCCGCACGATCGTGTGACCGACGAGACCGCCCGCGTAACGATCTTGTCGCCGGATCACGCCGCGTTCAATCGGCCCAACCGGATCGGCCCGTCGGATTTCGACGGCTGGGTCCAGGAGCGCGGACTGTATTTCCCGCACGAATGGGACGCGCGCTACGAACCGCTGCTCGAGATGGCCGATCCGGGCGAAGACCCGAAGCGTGGAGCGTTGCTGGTGGCCGACTACGGAGACGGCCGGTACGTGTATACCGGCCTGTCGCTGTTCCGGCAACTGCCGGCGGGCGTACCCGGCGCTTACAGATTACTCGCGAATCTCTTGAGTTTGGGGCGATGAAATACTGGATTGGCTCTTGGATCGGTCTAGCCGCCTGGTCACTGGCGGCGTGTGGAGGCGATAGCACGGTGCTGACCGTCTACTCGCCGCACGGACCCGATCAGCTCGTGCTGTTCGAGGAGCACTTCGAGGCGCTCAACCCGGGCGTCGATGTCCAGTGGGTCGACATGGGTTCCCAGGAGGTTCTCGACCGGGTGCGATCGGAGCGGGCGAACGCGCAGGGCGACGTCTGGTACGGCGGACCGGCGATGTTCTTCGCGCGAGCGGCCGACGAAGGCTTGCTGGAGCCCTACCGGCCGAGCTGGGCCGATGAGGTGCCGCCTGATGCACGGGGTGAGGGCGACTATTTCTTTGGCGTCTACCTGACGCCCGCCGTCATCGCGTTCAACAGCGAGGCGGTGACGAAACAGGAAGCGCCACAGGACTGGGACGACATTCTGGACCCGGTCTGGAAGGGGCGCGTGCTGATCCGCGACCCGCTGGCCAGCGGGACGATGCGCATGATCTTCGGCATGATCATGTATCGGAGCTTGGAGCAGACCGGCGGGACCGAGGCCGGGTACGATTGGCTACGGCGGCTGGATGGCCAGACGAAGGAGTACGTGCTCAACCCGGCCCTACTGTACCAGAAGCTGGCGAGACAGGAAGGTGTCGTGACGCTCTGGAATCTCCCGGACGTGCTGCGCGTGCGTGAGCAGGGCTTTCCGCTAGACTACATCCTTCCGGCCAGCGGGACGCCGGTGTTGGTCGACGGCATCGCGGTGATCAAGGGTACGCGGCAGCCACGTTTGGCCGAGCGCTTCGTGGAGTACGTCGGCTCGCTCGAGGGGCAGTTGTTGGCTGCGCGGCAGGCTTTTCGCAACATGACCCGAACCGACGTGCCCGTCGATTCGCTGCCCGGGTGGCTCGTCCGCGTCTCCGAAGAATTGCATCCCATGGAAATCGACTGGGAGCTGCTGGAAGAGCGCGGCCGCGAGTGGGTCCGGTACTGGGATTCCCACATCCGAGGAACCGGACGGTGAGGAGTCGTTGAACGCCGGGTCTCTTCTGCAGCTCGAGTCTCTGACCCGCGCCTTCGACGGGGTGGCGGCGGTGCGCGAGCTCAGTTTCGGGGTCGGTGAGCATGAGATCGTCACCCTGTTGGGTCCGAGCGGTTGTGGCAAGACCACCACGCTGAGGATGATTGCCGGCTTCGAGCGGCCCGATGCGGGACGCATCGTGCTCGACGGGCGCGACGTGACGCGGCTGGCTCCGCAGAATCGCGGGTTCGGAATGGTGTTCCAACACTACGCGCTGTTCCCGCATCTCGATGTGGCCGGCAACGTGAGGTTTGGCCTCGAGACCGCCGGGCTCGGCAAGGCCGAGATCGCGGAGCGGGTGGCCCGGGCGCTGGAGCTGGTCGGACTGCCGGGCACGGAAGAGCGGAGCGTCGGGTCGTTGTCGGGTGGCCAGCAACAGCGCGTAGCTCTGGCTCGCGCTTTGGCGCCGGAGCCCAAGGTGCTCCTCCTCGACGAGCCGCTCTCCAACCTGGATGCGGCGCTGCGCGAGCGCACGCGGCGCGAGCTGCGGGCGCTGGTCAAGCAGATCGGCATCACCACCGTCTATGTAACGCATGATCAGGAAGAGGCGTTCGACCTCTCCGATCGGATCGCCGTGATGCAAGCGGGCAACCTGGAGCAGCTGGGGCCGGCCGAGGAACTGTATCGGCGGCCAGCGACGGAATTCGTCGCAACCTTCCTCGGCCGCGTAGGCGAGTTGCAAGCGACGTTGCAGGGAGTGGAGGGGGAGGTGGCGGTGTGCCGTCTGGCCGGTGGGCCCATCTGGCGCGCCCTCTACACCGGCGAGGTCGCACTGCCGGGTCAGGGTGGCGCCGTGCGGTTGCTGGCGCGTCCCGAGGCGCTCGAGCTCACCTCGCCGTCCGGAGCGGAAGTATTGCGCGGTACGGTCAGCGGACGCCGCTTCGCCGGTTCCGTCTACGTCTACACCGTGGATGTGAAGGACGGTTGGCTGGAGGTCCAGACCAGCGACGATATCGCGCGCAGAGGCGCCGACGTTGGCATCGTTCCCCGGGCCGCACCTTCCGGTCTCTTCGCGTTCGCCTCGGCCAGCACGGTATGATACGCCCGCACGCCGGAATCCGGGGCGAGCGTCGCCTCGCTCGACCGGTCGTGGTGGCGGCCGTCTTCGCGCTCTTGATCTGGGCGGTCGTCTACCCGAATCTCGTCGTCATCGCGGAGAGCGTGAGTGACGACGGGGGGCTCACCCTCCGCCACTACCTGGAGTTCTTCCGCACGCCGTCGGAGCTTCGCGCCCTGTGGGCGAGCACGTGGGTGTCGGTCGGCACGGTCGTGCTGTCGGCGCTGATCGGTGTGCCGCTGGCCTTTCTGTTCGCGCGCTTCGAGTTCCCGGGGCGGCGGACGTTGGGCGCGCTGGCGGCGATGCCCGTTCTGCTTCCCCCGCTCGTGGGGGTGATCGCGATTCTGTTCCTCTACGGCGAGAGCGGAATCGCGACACGCCTGATACAGGAAGGCCTCGGTCTGCAGGAACCGCTCTGGCGGCTGCGGGGTGCCGGCGCCGTCCTGGCGGTGCACGCCTACTCGATGTACGTGTACTTCTACCTGTTCACGCTGGCCGGGCTGGCGCGGCTGGATCCGGCCGTCCAGGAGGCGGCCGCCTCGTTGGGCGCCGGCCGTGTGCGCACGCTGGCGCGGGTGACTCTGCCCTTGTTGACACCGACGCTGGTCGGCGCCGCGCTCCTCACCTTCATGACGTCCATGGCGTCGTTCAGCGCTCCGTACGTGCTGGGTGGCGGCTTCCGGGTTATGACGACGCAGATCTTCGCCAGCAAGCTGCAGGGTGAGACGTCGATGGCGATGGTGGAGACGGTGATGCTGGCGGCGGTCTCGCTGCTGGTCCTCTGGCCGCTCGCGCGTTGGGAAGGCGCTCGCGAGTACGTGGCTCCCGGTAAAGGGACGGCGGCGGCGCGCGTGCCGGTGCGATCGCGCTGGGCGGCGATCGGCGTACCCCTGGCCGCCGGGCTGGGCGTGCTGGTCCTGGTCCTGCCCCACCTCACCTTGTTGCTGGTGTCGTTCGTGCCCGACGGCTCGTGGACCACGCAAACGCTTCCGCCTCGCTACTCGCTGGAGAACTACGCCGAGCTGTTCGGCCAGGCCCGCACCTTCCGACCCATCGTGAACTCCCTGCTGATGGCCAGCGCCGCGACGCTCATTGCGGTTGCACTGTCACTGACCGTCGCCCGGTTGGTAGTGAGGTGGCGCGTGCGTGGCGGCCGCTGGCTGGAAGCGTTGCTGGCGTTGCCGTGGGCTCTGCCGGGAACCGTGCTCGCCATCGCGCTGGCGACGACATTCAGCGTGCAGGCACCTTGGGTCGGCCGCTTCGTCTTCGTTGGCACAGCGTGGATCCTGATCATGGCCTATACGTTGCGCGTTCTGCCCCTGACCGGCCGAGCGGCACTCGCCGGTTTTCGGCAACTGGATCCGAGTCTGGAAGAGGCGGCCGCCTCGCTGGGTGCGGGGGCGTTGCGAACATTTCGCAAGGTGACACTGCCGCGGCTGCTCCCGGCTCTCGCGGCCGGCGCTTCGCTGGCCTTCGTCACCGGCTTGGGTGAGTTCGTCGCTTCGATCGTGCTTTACACGCACCGGACGCGACCAATCTCGATCGAGATCCTATCGCAGCTTCGCGACTTCGACTTGGGAGCGGCGGCGGCGTACGGAGTGCTGCTGATGGCGCTCGTCGCCGCGTCGTTCAGCCTCGGTCAGCGGTGGCTACAGACGGGGAGCAGCTAGCTCGATCGGACCCATCCTGCCGGCGCGCAGGAGCGGTGTGGGGGAACCATGAGGCAGCGAGAATCAGAGGTTGGAGTCGCCGCTAACGCCGGTCTCCCCAGATGTTGGTACGGTCCAGTTCCTTGTCGCCGGCGATCACGCCACCGGCCACGCCCGCTCCGAATGCCGCCGCTGTCAAGCCTCCAATGATGGGAAGCACGGCCGCGAAGGGTGTCGCCAGGATGACGGCGCCGGCTCCTGCAAGCCACGGCGCGGCCTTCTTCCGCGCCTTGGGAGCGAAACGCAACCGCTTGGTCACGAACTTCTTCGTGTATTTGTAGCCGCCGTACGCGGCTCCGCCTGCCAGCAATATCTCGATACCCATCTGCCCTCTAGCTCCATTTCGGTCCAGGCTGCTCTCAACCCGGCTCTGTCCTGCACTACGGTCGCGACCCGTCTGAGGATTCAGTGCGCCTCGTCGACCCTCACAACTAATCTACACTACTCGGCATCAGTTTGTGCGCCGTGCGGCTCGCTTTGCGGAAGTCGGCAACATTCTGTGCGCCGTAAGACTCGCTTTGCCGAAGTTCGGGTTGTATGTTGATAGTCAGATGCGGAGACGCCTGCCTTTCACTCCCGGGCCCTCGATATGGGGGGGGCTCATAATTCGGCGGCGACCCCCGAACTGCCGGTCGCACGCTCTCACCACACTCGTGAATATCCCGAAAGGCTGTATGGCTGGAGCGGGTGGCTTCCGTCCCGGGATTGGGAATGTGAAGTACGGCACAGTCTCATCGTTCACGTCGGTGCAGAAGTCGCGTGTCTCAATGGTAAGCTGGCGCACGCGAAGCCCGCGCGACGGGGCGATCCCAATGTTTGAACCTCGAGGGAGGGCTCAATGTATCTCCTGAGTCGAGCAGAGGTTCGGGCGCTCATGGAAGAGCGCGCCGAGAAGTGCGTGTCGGTCTATCTCCCGACGCATCGGTCGGGCAGTCAGATACAGCAGGACCCGATTCGCTTCAAGAACTTACTGAAGCAGGCCGAGGAGCGTCTGGTCAACGGCGGCGATCTACGCCGGCCGGAAGCCCAGGCGATCCTGCGACCGGCTCAGCGGTTGCTGGACGACGGCGCCTTCTGGCGGCACCAGAGCGACGGCCTGGCGGTGTTCGCTTCGCCGGAGACGTTTCGGTGTTACCGCCTTCCCTACGCCTTCTCGGAGCTGGCGGTCGTCACGGAACGCTTCCACGTGAAGCCACTGCTGACCTTACTGAGCGGGGATGGGCGGTTTTACATCCTGGCCATCAGTCAGAAGCGAGTCCGGCTGCTGATGGGTACGCGGCACAGCGTGCAAGAGGTGAACGTCGAGAAGTTGCCCAAGAGCCTGGCGGATGCTCTGGGTGAAGAGGAAAGAGAGAAGCAGCTGCAGTATCACACGGCGGGTTCTGGAGGCACGCCGATCTTTCACGGTCACGCTGGGGGCGGTACCGATGAATCGGTGCACAAGAAGGACCTGCTGCGCTACTTCAAGCAGATCGACAAGGCGCTGAAGGAGTTCGTCGGAGTGGAGCGTGCCCCGCTGATTCTGGCCGGCGTGGACTACCTGCATCCGATCTACCGGGAGGCCAACACGGCGGTCGAGCTGATCGACGAGGGTATCGTCGGCAATCCAGATGGATTGAGCGGCTCGGAGCTGCACTCCCGGGCCTGGGCCGTGCTGGAACCCTATTTCGCGAAGACGCAGGAACGGGCGGCGGAGAAACTCCTCGGTCTGCTAGGCAGTGAGAGAGCATCGCGCGACTTGAAACAGGTCGTTCCAGCGGCGCATCACGGCCGTGTCGAGGCGCTGTTCGTCGCGGTCGGATTGCAGCAGTGGGGCAGGTACGACCCCAGCGCCGGAGGCGTGGAGATTCACGACGTTCACGCCGCGGGCGATCAGGACCTGCTCGACCTGGCCGCCGTCGAGACGCTGGCGCACGCGGGTGACGTCTACGCGGTCAGTCCGGACAAGGTCCCGGGATCGGAAGCTGGGGGACCGATCGCCGCACTTTTCCGTTACTGAGGAACGGCGCTCGGGGTTCGCTCGACCTTCACGGCGCAGAACTTGTACTCCGGGATCTTACCGAAGGGATCCAGGACGTCGTTCGTCAGAGTATTGGCGGACGCCTCGCGGAAGTGGAACGGCACGAAGACGTCCCCGCGCGAGACGCCCGGCGTCGCCCTCGCTTTCAGCGTGATCTTTCCCCGGCGCGTGCTGAGCGTCACGTAATCGTTCGGACCGACGCCCAGATCGGCGAGGTCCGCCGGATTCATCTGGCAGAACGCCTCGGGCTCGATGGCGTCGAGCGCCTTCGATCTGCGCGTCATCGTTCCGGTGTGCCAGTGCTCCAGCAGCCTACCGGTGTTCAGGATGAAGGGATACTCGTCATCCGGCAGTTCGGCGGCGGGTCGATAGTCCACCGGTACGAACTTGCCACGCCCGCTCGGCGTCGGGAATCCATCCCCGAAGAGTAGCTGCTTGCCGTCGCTATTCACCGGATCGGGACAAGGCCAGAGCTTGCCGGTCGGGATGAGGTTCTCGTAGTCCAGTCCGCCATAGCTAGGAGCCAGCGAGGTGAATTCGGCGAAGATTTGGTCGGCGCTGTCGTACCGCATGGGGTAGCCCATGCGCGTCGCCACCTCGCAGATGATCTCCCAATCCAGACGCGCTTCTCCGGGCGCGTCGAGCGCCCGTCTTCCGACCTGGACGCGTCGGTCGCTGTTCGTGTAGGTGCCGTCCTTTTCGAAGAACGATGTCGCGGGGAGTATCACGTCGGCGAACTCGGCCGTTTCCGTCAGGAAGATGTCCTGCACGCAGAGGAATTCGAGATTGGCGAGCGCCTTGCGGACCTTGTTCACGTTCGGATCGGAGAGGAAGGGGTTCTCTCCCATCATGTACATGCCCTTGATCTCGCTCTTGAGGGCGCCGTTGATGATCTCGACGACCGTCAGCCCGGGCTTCGGGTCGAGGGAAACGTTCCACGCCGTCTCGAACTTCTTCCGCACAGCCGCATCGCCTACGTTTTGATAGTCCGGGTAAACCATGGGTATCAGGCCGGCATCCGACGCACCCTGAACGTTGTTCTGACCGCGCAACGGATGGAGCCCGGTCCCGGGCCGGCCGACGTTGCCGGTGAGGAGCGCCAACGAGATCAGGCAGCGGGCGTTGTCGGTGCCGTGCGTGTGCTGCGAGATGCCCATCCCCCAGAAGATGATCGCGGCATCGGCGCGACCGAAGATGCGGGCGACCTCGCGGATCTCGTCGGCGGGCACGCCGCAGATGCTCTCGGCGACTTCGGGCGTGTACTTCACCACCAGGTCGCGCAGCGCCTCGTAGTCCTCGGTGTAGTCACGGATGTAGTCGTGGTTGACCAGGTCCTCCTGAATCATCACGCCCATCATCGCGTTGTACAGCGCCACATCGGAACCGGGCTTGATCTTCAAGAAATGGTGCGCATGTGTCGCGATCCCCGTCTCGCGGGAATCGATGACGATGAGCGTGGTGCCGTCAGCGGCCGCGTCCTTGATGAAGGTGGCGGCGACGGGATGATTCGCGGTCGTGTTGCTGCCGGTCACCAGAGCCACGTCCGCGTTTCTCACATCGCTGAATACGTTGGTGACGGCGCCGGATCCGATGGTCTCCAGCAGAGCGGCGACCGACGAAGCGTGACATAAGCGCGTGCAGTGGTCGATGTTGTTGGTGCCGAACACGGCGCGGATCAGCTTCTGAAAAAGATATGCCTCCTCGTTGCTGCATTTGGCCGAACCGAATCCGGCCAGGGCGGACGGGCCGTGTTCGTCGCGGATGCCCGCCAGCCGCGAGGCGACCAGGTCGAGGGCCTCTTCCCACGTCGCTTCCCGGAACGCCGGCATGACCTCGTCGTAGTCGACCAGTCCCCCGGGCTTCCGGCGTCGCTCGCCCTTGACGTCCCCGGACAGCGGACCCTTGGGGAAGAATTCCTTTCGGCGGATCAGCGGGACCGTGAGGCGCTGGGGGTGCTTGGCGTAGTCGAAGCCGTAACGACCCTTGACGCACAATCGCGCCTCGCTGCCCGGACTTTCGCGCCCGTCAGCGTAGACGACCGTGTTGCGTTCGCGGTCGACGTGGTACGTGATGGCGCACCCGACGCCGCAGTAGGGACAGACCGACTCCACGGCCGTCAGCTCGTTGCGCGGCCGGATCGGAGCCGTGATTGGTTTGATGGTCAGCGCTCCGGTGGGGCATTCCGCCGCGCACTCGCCGCACGAC
>JASFLD010000109.1:0-10148 GCA_050118275.1 Gemmatimonadales bacterium | reverse complement strand
CGACTATGCTGTCGCCCCACATATCTGGCTTCTCGCCGGTGACTTCCTCCATCAGGGCCATGACCTTTCGGGAATCCTCCCGGCGGCCCGGGTCGTTCACGCCTTCCAGGAAGCGCTTGACGCTCTTCCGGTTCCTCTTCGTTTTGAGTTCGGCCACGGGTCCTTCCTTTCACGCTGAGCGCCGCTGGACGCACCGGTGACGCTGTATCGAACAGCGCGAATCTTCGCCAGCCCGCCGTGCCCCACGGGGAAGGCTCTTATCCATACTGGAACGTCAATTTCCGGCAATGGGTTTCTCGACCGCCGGTGGCACCGGTGTGAACCCGAGTTGCTGGAGCAAGTCGAGGACATTGAAGTACACCCACTCCTCGACGATCCTGTCGTCATCGAGGCGATCAATTGGGCATCATGATGGCGCTGTCAGCGAAGAGCGCGATGCGAGCCTCGAGGTCACCCGCCGCGACGGCGGCGTAGAAGGAATCAATGGCCGCGACGAGATCCGGCGGCACGGGCACCTCCTTGACAGCGCTCAAAAGATCAGGCGGCAGTCGCCGGTCGACGCGGACGACCGACGACGCCGTAGACCAACAGAGCGACTCCAGCGAGGATCAACGCCAGATCGGCGTGAACATCAAGAAGCAACGCGGCGGACCCTCCGATGATCGTCCAGAGGATCGGGATGGCGAGGACAGTCCAGGGAGGCGCCGGGGCGACAGCGAGCAGCAGGCCAGCGGTGAGCAGCGTGGACGGACAGGGCACACCGAAGGTCGGACTGCGGGGGAACTGGTAGCCCAGCGCAAGGTTGAGCAGCGGATAGACGAGCGCGTAGAGAATGAGTGCCACGGCCAAAACGTGACGGAAAGACCGTCCCACCGTGAACACCAGGCGCGATCTCACGACGCCGAACCAGAACAGTAGCACCGCCTCTGCCACGAAGAGAATGGCGAAGACGGGTGCCGCGGGATTGACGGAAGCGAAGAACGCCAGGTGATAGGCGATGGCCGACCACACCCAATGCGCGGCCAGCAACCCGCTCAGCGCTCGGTGCCCGGTCCGACGTCGCAGCAGCCACCCCAGCACGAACACCACGGAGACGACCCAGAGAGCGAGGACGCCGGGCCAGAGCGTTCTGTTGTATGCGCCGAACGCATCCAGGAACTGGGCGTGCGTAAACGGTAATTCCATAAGATCCGCGACATGCCGATGAGGTGGAGACGTCCGCCGCACTCCGTGCGCGGCGATCGGCTCTTCCGCGCAGCTTGCGCAGAGGCGTCAACTCGACGCTTGTTGCGCCAACCTACGCGCCCGGCAGTTGAATCTGCAAGCTGCGCCGCGGAATCGTCGCCGCGATCAGTCGCCGGTGCGTTCCAGCAGGTCCTGTATCTTCGCCGCCAGTGGACTGGCAGCGCCGCCGTAGTTGGACATCACCGCCACCACGTACCCCGCATCCACGAACATCGACAGGTTCGCGCTGATCCCGGAGAAGCCACCGCTATGCCCCACCACACGGCCGAGCGGGCCCTCGCGGATGCCGAAGCCGTAGCCGTAACCCGCACCGGACTTGTCGGTCCACATCGTCTCCAGCGATTCCCGCGACACTAGTTTGCCACCCATCAAGGCCGACGCGAACCGCTCTAGGTCGCCCACCGTCGAGAAGCCGCCACCCGCAGGCCCGCCCTTGATCACGTGCTTGTACAGGTTGTTCTGCCAGCCGTACTCGCTGGATGGATCGGGATCGTACCCAATGGCAAGGTTCTCTACCGGGTAGTCCATCTCGTAACTGTCGCTACGCTGCATGCCTGCCGGTTCGTAGATGTTCTGGCGGATGAAATCGAAGTAGTCCTGGCCCGTCGCGTTCTCGATGACCACACCCAGCAGCAGCATTCCGGTATTACTGTAAAGGAACCGCTCGCCCGGTTCGAAGGCGAGCGTGTCGCCCACGACGAGCGGCTTATAGTCGTCGACATCCCGGAACAACTCCCGCGAGCTGTTCCAGTACGTCTCGTTGAAGTAGCTCCCGAGACCGGAAGTATGCGACAGTAGATGATGCACCGTCACCTTGTCGGTGATCTGGCGTGGAAGCCAAGTCTCGTCCACATATTCGCTAATCGGATCGTCGTAGGAGATCACGCCGCGCTCGACCAACTGAGCGATCGCCGTGGCGGTGAACATCTTGTTCATCGAGCCCAGGTTGAAGCGGGTCTCCAGGTCGTTCGGAACGTGGAACCGCTTGCTCGCCTCGCCGCAGGCATGGGTGAACAGCACCTCATCCGTTCGGGCAATCAGCACCGTGCCCGAGAAGGCGTCCCGTTCGCAGATTCGCCTCACGATCCGCGCCGCCTCCTCCAGCGCCTGCGCTTCGCTCAGCCGCGGTTCCTCCACGTCGGTTGGCGTCCGCGCATCGTTGAAACGGATCCCCGCGATCCGGTACTCGTCCGAATCGTCGAACCAGACGGTGAAGGCTCGCCACGCGTCGAAGTTCCGATCCTTGAGGATGACCACCGTCTCGCCTTCACGCGCTGGCACGTAGGTCCGGATACTGTGGAAATCGAGGCCGCCCGTCTCACGATAGAACTGGCGAAATACATTCAGGTGCTCCGCCAGCGGAGCCATGCCGCGGAACTCGGCCGTGAATTCCGTTTCGACCAAACGCTTGACGCGCTCCGGATCGTTCGAGTTGAACGCCTCGATGACCTTCTCGATCTGCTCGCCCTTCTTGCCAGCGGGGAGCATCGACTCGTCGTGATAGCTGATCTCGCCCGGCTGCTGCGCGGCAGCTGGAACCGATAACAACGCGCTCAGCGCGGCGGTGATCATCGCTCTCTTGAACATGCGATCCTCCCGGAAGTTTCGTTGTCGGTCGTCGCGACCGGATTCTGGGCGCCCGTCAGGAAACGGCTGCGGGTCTTCGAGCACGATAGAACGCCGCAACGGGCAATAGCGCGCTTCGTATATTTTGCCAAGGAGAAGCATCACTCTCTTAGACGTAGCAGGTGGCCTCGAGGGTTGGTTAACAGCGATCCCGCCGTCGAGCTCTCGAACTAGGCGCGCACCGTGGAAGTGGTTCGTCGTCGGGGAATGAACCGGGGGACGCGTCGGCAGTAGTCCTCGTATGCCTCTCCGAACCGGTCGCGAAGCTCCTTCTCCTCGAGCACGACGACGAGATAGAGCGCCGGCGCGAGGAGGAGAGCCAGGATGTAGACGGCCAGATGATTGGTGAAGAAGGCGATGGCTACGGTGGCGAGAAACACAGCTATGTACCTCGGGTGGCGCACGCGCCCGTAGATCCCCTCGGTTATCAGCTCGCCCCTTCGGCCCTCCGGCGCGAGCTCGGGTGCGCCGAACAAGATCTTCGGCCTGAGATACCGCCGGCAGCGCACCTCGATGTAGGCGGACGCTCCGTAGAATACGGCGGCCAACGGCCAGAGGGCCGGTTCGGTGCCGTAGTCCACCGCCAGCAGCGGCTCGCGTATCAGGTAAACCGCTCCCATGACCGCCAGCGACGTCATTGTCATGATCACGTAGAACAGCGGCCGACCCAGCCTGCGCCAGAAGCCGACGAGCGGGTGTACCAGGTACCACCAACCGACGGCCGGTGGATAGGACATCACCGCGATCAAGGCCACGATGTAGCGCGCCATGTTCATTGCGTTCCCCTAGCCGGATCCCGTCCGTCGGTCGAGACCCTCCAGCGACACCGACAAATCGAGTCCGTCCGTCCTATCCCAATTACGGCGCCGCCTCCCCGCGGGTCCCCTCTCCTCGACGGCTTGACGATTCACGCTGCGAGACCAGGGGGACCGGGCTGCACCCATGGGTCAGTACCGCGTGAAGCCGGACCAGCCCGTCTCGGATCAAACGACGACGGGGAATTCGGCGATGCGAATCTCCGTACAACCGTACGGCACGAGCGTCACCGTTTCGTCAGGTTCGGCCGAGCGGATGGGACTCCAAGGTATCGGGCCCGCCATGGCGACGTAGCGTTGCCACTCGGGGATGCGGCGTGCCCGGGCCGTAATCTGGATCGGCGCCGCCTCCGCGGACCACGGCCGGTCCGGCGGCGGCTGAGCCACAAACTGGAACGACTCTTCGGCGCGCTGGAGATCTTCGTCCAGCAGACCGTAGTTCCAGGGTTCATCGGTGCGGATCTCGTAGTCGGCGTAGGGCTCGCTCCCCTTCACCGCCGTCCACCGTTCGCGCCGTCGCAGGGCGAAGACCAGCGGCCCGCGCTCGATGGCGGCGGAGCGCTCGTGCCAGCGAGACACACTCAGCTTGGCCGGCAGGTGCAGTTCGAGCCGGTCGCCGTCGCTCCACACGTGGTCCACCCCAACCACCGAGCCAGCGGTCGGCTGGCCCAACGGCTGGCCGTTGATGCTCAATTCGGCGCTTTCGCACCAGAGCGGTATCCGCAGATGGAGCGGGAACGCCACGTCGGGCGGTCCGTGATAGACGAAACGGACGGTGTCCTCGAACGGATAGTCGGTCTCCTCCACCAGGCGTACCTCGACACCGTCGGCGACGCGCGCAGTGACCTCGCACGGCGCATACACGAGCGCCGCCAATCCGTCGTCGGGCGTCGCCATCCACAGGTGCGCGGTCAACTTCGGCCAGCCCTGATGCAGGTTCGCCGTGCAACAACCGTAGCCGGTCTCGAGCCCGATCAATGTGTCGTCGTCGTGACGTACGCTGAAGTTGTGGGGCTCACGAGTACAGGCGACCTGATTGGGCATCTGGTAATAGTGCCGGCCGGCGAACCGCGGGCTGAGCGCCGCTGGTAGTGCGTTGTAGGCGACGCGCTCCAAGCGGTCGGCGTGACGCACGCTTCCTGTGATCGGCAGCAGGCTCTCCAGGCTGAACATGTACTCCACGACCGCGCACGTCTCGACCCCCTGCGTCGGCTCGGTGCCGTGGAGCAGTTCGTCGCCCGACCAGATGCCCTCCACTTGACCGTGGCGCGTCATCAGGTAATCGATCCCCAACTCGATCGCGGTCAGGTAGCGCTTCTCGCCGGACTGCTGGTACCACACGCCGGGCTGCTTGATGCCCATCGCCGTGTTGACGACGTGCCAGATCCCATGCTCGCTACTGAACCGTGCTGTCCAGTCCTCGGTCTGCTGGAAGACCAGCTCGCCCAAGTCGAGCAGGAACGCATCGCCGGTGCGGTTGTACAGCCAATGGATGCTGGCGAGGTTCTCACCGCCGCGCCGCTGGCCCCAGAACGTGAAGTGCCCCAACGGTTTCGCAGGCAACTCGCGTGCCTGGAAATGGAAATAGTCGCGCATCAGGTCGAGGACGCGCTCGTCGCCGGTCGCGTCGTGGTGCTGTTGCAGGACCTTGAGCATCACCATGCGCGGCCACCAGTCGGCGCCGGGGGCCTCCCTGCCCGTACCACGCTGGAGCCGATCCTCCTCGGGTCCGAAGAAGCCGTCCGACCGGCGACTGGCCAGCGTCGCCTCGATCCAGGCGGACGCCTTCGCGATGAGCCGCTCGTCTTGCACGGCATGGGCAAGTGGTACGAGGCCGTCCAGCCAATAGGGGCCCCGCTCCCAGACGTCGCCGGCGCCACCCAACCAGCCGTTCTCCGGACCGACGTCGGGCCATATTTCGTCCAGCTGCCCGGTCATTCCGCCTGCCCAACCTTCCAGCTGCGCCCGAAGCCAACCCGCGGGTCTTACCGATCCCAGCGGCAACGGGACGTAGCGATTGGGCATCAACGGCTCGCGATTCGAGACGTAGTGCCGGTTTCGTAGCGAGCCTCTCTCTCCGGCGCCAGGCCCCGAGGAGGGAGTTCCGAGAGGGGTTCCGGACACCGGATAGACGGAGAGAGCGATCGCTCCCGCGCCGGCCTTCTTCAAGAATGAGCGGCGGGGCATTCCACCGCCGGCGTACGTCGAGTGACGTTCTCTGTTCATGCTACCCGTCGAAGTAAGGTGATGGATCTTGCGCGCACCGAGCGAGCCGACACCAGTGTTTTCTAGTGATTGCCGCGCCCCCGTCAACGACGCGACAACCCGAACGGCATCAATCGCGTCGAGCTATTTGTCACCGTGTGGGCGCGGGCCCGACTCAAATCCAAGCTGAGCCGACCTCTCGGGCATGGCAAGCGGTGGGGGGAACTCAGCCGCGTGTAGTCCCCGCCGCGACTCGGTTTCGGTGACGCCGCATGAGCGTGATCGGCGACTCCCTCTTAGATTGATTCGTCTCGCGACCTTCCAGATGCCCGTTCAAGCTCAGGAGCACGTTTGGGGGCACTGAGAGAGTCCGGAGCGCGAGCGGTCACTCTCCCCGATGAGAGGTTAGCGATGTCGAAGGGACGACTTCAGCCCAGGTCCATCACTCAACCGGCGCTGCTGTTGACGGGTTCGATCTGCTGGGCGCTCCTCGCCACAGTCGCCGGCGGTCAGACTTCTGTCCGACAGGTCGACGCCTGTCCCGGTGCGCACGCACACGCCTTCGACTTCTGGATCGGCGATTGGGACATCCGCCAACGGATCCTTCGTCAGGACGGGACCTGGCTGGAACTGCCGGCCCGGACTTCTGTTTCACCGACCTTGGAGGGCTGCGCGTTGATCGAGCACTGGCAAGGCCGAGTGATGTTCTTCTGGGAGGGCATGCGGGAGCCCCAACCCATGACAGGCCTCAGCGTGCGGGCTTACGATCCCCGAACGGCCAAGTGGTACATACACTGGATGGACACGCGCGCGCCGCGGTTCGGTGATCCCTACGTAGGAGACTTCGAGGACGGTCAGGGCGAGTTCTTCCGCGAGTGGCAGACGCCAGAAGGCGAACGGATGGGCCGCATCACGTTTTCCGACATCGCCACGAATACAGTGAACTGGGCGTTGGCCATTTCGAGTGATGGGGGCAGGAGCTGGCAGACGATCTGGACGATGGAGATGCAGCGGCAGCCCGGAGGAAAGGACTGAGGGTGGTCACGTTCCAGGCAACGCTCCCGGTTGATTCCGTCTGGCCGCCGGAGTCGATGGATGCGGGAACCGGCATGACGAGATTCCGGGCGCGAGCTGAGGAGGCGTCAAGTGGGCTTGGTCAGAGTCTATGAACCGGCTGACCAGATGGAACTCGTCGAAGTCCGCCTCAAGCTCGACTCCGCGAGTATTCGCTACTTTGTCGAGGGCGAGAACTACATGGCGGCCGGAGGCGGCCTGATATCACTCGGGTCCACTCGTCTGTGGATTCAAGTCGATGAACGGGATGTCGAGGCGGCGCGGCAGGTGCTCGAAGAGGACCGCAACGACTGAACGACCGCGTCGTGCTCGATTGCTGGCGCCTCGCGACCTAAGGAGTCAACTATGGCAGAGTTACCGTGGACGATGATCGTTGTCTTGGCAGCCACGGGCCTTCTGATGGGACTGGTCTCCTGCCTTGTCGGTATGCGCCCGAAGGTCGAGAATTCGGCGTGGTGGGCCCTTTACGCCGTGTGGGTCGCCGTCGTGCTGCTATTCGATCGTGGGGCACCCTTTCTGACGATCCTGATCGCGAGCGCTCTGGCCGGCGCGCTGCACGGCACCACGCGGGCGCTTCTGCTGGCCCAGTATCGCGCCCACAACCCATGGCACGCGAAGTGGACGCGGGGGCCCCGAGCGAAGCTCGCGTTACAGTTTGTTGTGATGGGTGTCGTGATCGGGACCGCCTTCGGCGCCGTGGTGGGCGGCATCGCTTGGGGCCTGAGCCGTCTTTGAACTTCGACCGCGCGAACGCAGCACTGACCCGGTGACTGAACCCGAGAGCCGAAGGTGCAGAGGACGCGGGATTTACGGGAGCGTTACGCCGACGTGAGAAAGATCGGTCTACTACTCGCAAAGACTGCCGGCCTGATCGTCTTGCTCGATTTGGCCGTGTTCTATTTCAAGTTAGGCTTCTTCCTTTACCCCGTCTGGGCCGTCGGTGCCGGGTTGGCGCTGCTCGTCTCGTGGAAAGAGATCCGAGCCTTACGCCCATCGATCTTCGCCGTCATCCTCACGCTGCTCGCGTACGCGGTGATCTCGAAGGCGCTGTGGCCACTGCTGTTCGATCAGAGAAGTAGTGCCGTCTTCTCCATGACCTGGCAGGACAAAGGTACGGACAACGATTTCGGAGAGCCCGAAGTCGTCCTCGAGTTCGAGCGCTTCCCGGGTCGGTACATAGGCATCTATTCCGACCAGCTGCACGATTATCTGGTCGACTCAGGACAGCGGGTTGTGCCGGTCACGTTTCGGGTGACGCGCGATCTCGGCTGTCTGCGCGGCTTCTCCGAACGCCGTATCGGCGATCTCACAACATGGCGATCAGCGTTCAGCTACGCCGGCGGCGCCAGCGATCCGCCTTCGCCGTGGGGCGAAGACCCGTGGTGGTGTCCATAAGCAGACGCCGGCCACCAGCGGCCGTTCCTCCGCCCTCACTCGTAGTCACTCGTGCGCAACTGGTACTCGCCCGGGCGAATACGGCACAGACTTGCCAGACTCCATTCCACAACCCATTGTCAGCGATTCTCGTACCGCCTCCACATCTCGAGGGAGCGGCTAATGCGGGGGCTTCAACTGGTTAGTTAACTGACCCTGTGCACGATCAGCGGCCATCGCACCGGAATCCGCAGCCGATAGGCGAGTCGGCGGTCGGGCACAACCGCGCCGCATACTTCGCTGATCCACCGACTGGCAACCCTCGCCCATGAAGATGGCTCAACCCGAGCTGACGGTCGGGCGACCGCTTCCCGGCCCGCTTTCGACGAGCTCATTCGAGGAAGAGCAGCGGGATCTTCTGTGGCGGCGATCGCGGCTCGTCTTCCGCATCGGGCTCGCGATCACCAGCTTCTTCGCCGTCCTGCAGTTCTTGTTCCGCAACATCTCCGACGACGAGATTCTGTTGCCGGCGCTGGCTCCCTGGGGATGGTTCTTCGACAGCGGCGCACTGGCCCTCGCCTTCGCGCTGGGACTTGTGGGGATTCACCTTGCGAGGGGCAGTGCCCAGAGACTTCAGCGTGTGTTGGTAGGCGTGATGGGCTTCATCATCGCATTCATGCTCTTCACGCAGGTCGCATTCTGGCCCGACCAGATCAACTACTTCGGGTTGTCTATCCTGCTGTTCCTCTCGGCCGCGTTCATCCCCTGGCGGACCAAATTCCAGATCGGTCTGGGCGTGACCGCCGCCCTGAGCTATCCGCTGGCGCACGCTCTCACCTATGCGCTGCTTCCTGAGACCCGGGCCTTCTGGGCTGGGCGAGGTGGCCCGACATACTTGCTGGGTCACGTCGCGGTGTCAGTGGCCGGGCTGATGATCCTGGCGGGCACGGCCGCAGCGGTCACGCGTTCGCTCTACAACTTGAGGAGAACGGCCCACAGCGCGCTACGGCTTGGAAATTACCTGCTCGAGACCGAGGTGGGGAGCGGTGGGATGGGAACGGTGTACGTGGCGCAGCATGCCTTCATCCGCCGGCCGACAGCGGTGAAGGTGCTGCAACCCGGCGACGAGGAGGATCCGGCCGCATTGGAGCGATTCGAGCGCGAGGTGCAACTGTCGGCGGCACTCACGCATCCCAACACCATCACGATCTACGATTTCGGCCGCACGGAAGATGGTCGTTTCTACTACGCCATGGAGTACCTGAACGGGTTCGATGTTCAGCAACTGGTGGAGCGATTCGGTCCACTGCCGCCGGCGCGTGCCGCTCATCTGTTAGTCCAGGCGTGCGGCTCGCTGGCCGAAGCGCACGAGAACGGCATAATCCACCGGGACATCAAGCCCTCCAACATATTCATCACGCGGCGCGGTGACCTGCACGACTTCGTCAAGGTCCTGGACTTCGGGCTGGCCAAACAGATCGGAGCGGAACAGGCGGTCGGGATCAGCCAGAGCGGAACGATCCTCGGCACTCCGCGCTACATCGCGCCCGAGTCGGTGGCCGGCGATGCCGTCGACGGCCGTGGAGACATCTATGGACTGGGCGGTGTCGCGTACTGGATGCTGACAGGTCAGCCGCCCTTCGGCTCCGCCTCGAGCATCGAGCTCCTGGTCGACCACCTCAAGACGGTTCCGCAGAAACCCTCGCGGATCTGCGAGCTCACCATCCCGGCCGAGTTCGACGCCATCGTGATGAAGTGCCTGGAAAAGAAGCCGCAGGACCGCTTTCCGACCGCCGACGCGCTCAGGGG
>JASFLD010000108.1:0-10153 GCA_050118275.1 Gemmatimonadales bacterium | reverse complement strand
CGTTGGCGAGATCCCCCACGCGCATCCGCGTCACTTGCGGCTCACCGGTACGGGCATGGCCATCGGGTCCCCGATCTACATGGCGCCCGAGCAGGCCGACGGTACGACGGCAGTGGATCGACGGGCCGACATCTACGCGCTCGGCACGACGGCGTACGAGGCGCTCACGGGGGAGTTGCCGTTCATCGCCGACAACTTGGAGGAGCTGATCCAGAAGAAAGCGAGCGGCAAGCTGACGCCGGTACGGTCGTGGCGGCCCGATGCTCCCCCGCGGCTCGCTCGGGTGATCGAGAAATGCCTCGCGCCAAACGCGAGAGGACGCTGGCCGAGCGCGGAACGGATCAGGCAGGAGCTGGGAGCCGATCCTCACCACGCCTCCTCCGGCGAGGAACCGCACCGGGCATCCGGCGTGCACTTCTGGTTGATGGTGATGCTCTGGCATCTGATCGTCGCGGGAGGACTGGCGGCGATTGCAGTCAGCTACCTAAACCTCCCTCTCAGCGCCAACGCGGCGCGCCTGTTCGTGGTGGTGAGCCTACCGGTGACGCTCTTCGTCGCCTGGCGTCTTCAACGCCGGCCCGCCTAGAAGCCGGACAAGAAATCGAACTGCCACACACCCATATTCGCGATCGAAATCGACTTGCAGCACGAGATAGTTGAACAGGTTCGTGCGCATGGCGACGCCAGCGCTGAATACCGGATCTAGGTTGCCGCCGAGCAAGGAAGCATCCTCGTCCACCCAAGTGCCCGCGCTGTCGCTTTGCCGGTCCAGTCCGATCCAGCATCGCCGAAGAAGGCCCTCTCCAGCGGAAAGGCGCCGCGGTACCCATCCCCAAAACCAGGACTCGCCGTCGGCCGGCGAGGCCCCGATCCACAGCGCCAGTATTGCCTCAGCTCCAGCGATCTCCCAGACTGATGGGCCATGAACATACAAAGCGAGATCCAGACCCTACCGCTGAAGCACAAAGTCGATATCCTCTCGAGCGCCGAGCTCGAGGAAGTGCACCGCCGAACTCTGGAGGTGCTGGAGCGGATCGGCGTGGAGGTTGGCTCGCCGGCGGTCCTCGAGCGATTGTCGGAGGCCGGTGCGTCGGTGGACGTGGGAGAGCGGCGGGTACGGTTCAGACCGGAGTTTGTCGAGTCTGCGGTGGCCCGGGCTCCGCGGCGCGTGGTGCTGGCGGCGCGGTCGCCGGGCAGTGACCTGGTTCTGGACGGCGAGCACGGCTATCTGGGACTGGACGGATGCGCCGCCGATTTCATCGACCCGGAGAGTGGCGTGCGTCGCCCTTCTCGCAAGGCGGATGTGGCATTGATCACGCGGTTGGCGGACGCACTTCCAGAGATCGGGTTCGTCTGGCAGCCGGCCGCCGCGCGCGACGTCGCAGCGGCTGTCCAGCCAATGCACGAGCTACATGCGCAACTGTGTAACACCGGCAAGCACATTCAGATGATGACCGCGGTGACAGCGAACGCCGCTCGCGGAGTGGTGGAGATCGCCGATCTGGCGGCTGGCGGCACGTCGGCGCTGCGCGAACGGCCGATCATCTCGACCTTCCAATGCAGCACCAGCCCGCTGGTCTATGAAGGCGGTGCACTCGATGCGGCCGAGATATTTGCCGAGGCCGGTGTGCCGTGCGGGTTCGTCGTGATGCCGATCGCGTGTGCGACGGGTCCGGCGACGTGGGGCGGTACATTGGTGCAATCCAACGCTGAAGTCCTGGCGGGCATCGTGATCCTCGAGACGCTGGTGCCGGGCGCCGCGACTTTCTACGGTTCGTGTGCGACCGTCATGGATCTGCGGAGCGGAGCCGCGGCGTGCGGTGGTCCGGAGGATCTGTTGTTGCAGATGGCATCGACACAGCTGGCGCGGCACTACGATCTGCCGGCCAGCATCGGCAGCTTCGCGACGGGCGCGAAGTCACCCGATTGGCAGGCGGGTCTGGAGAATGGACTGTCGGGGCTGGCAAGCGTCTTGGCTGGCGCTGACATGCTGTGCGGCGCCGGCTTGCTGTACGGGGCCCGCGTTTGCTCGCTGGAGCAGGTGGTCCTCGATACGGAGATCTTCGCGCTCCTGCGGCACCTTGTGGGCGCGCCGGCGGAGGCGGGCCAGGACGTGTTGGATGTAATCGGCGCGGCCGGTCCCGGCGGCGAGTTCCTGAGCCAGCGACACACGCTGGCCACGATGCGCCGGCTATGGATGCCGCGTCTGTTCGACCGGAGCGAGTGGTCGGAGTGGGAGGCGGCGGGCATGCGGGGCCCGCGGGAAGCGGCGCGCGAGCGGGTGCGCGCGATCCTCGATGACCACCGACCGGAGTACCTGGAGCCTGATTTGGATGCGGAGATCCAGCGCATCCTCGAGCGTTACGAGCGGGAAGGGGACAACGGCGATGGATGAACTTCTGGCCGCCCTGAAGCAGGCGATCCTGACACAGAATCAGGAGGGAGCGCTGGAAGCGACGCGACGGTTGTTGGATGTAGGCGTCGAGCCGCGCGTAGTCCTGGAGTCGGGGCTCACCGAGGCGATGCTGGAGGTCGGGCGACGTTGGAAGTGCGGCGAAGCTTTCCTGCCGGAGGTCATCGTCGCGGCGAAGATCTTCTCGCGCTGCAACGAGATCGTCGAGCCGGTCTTGGTGGCGGGCGGTGAGACCGCGCGTCTCAGCCGGCCTCTCTTGCTGGCCACCGTGAAAGGGGATCTGCACGATCTCGGCAAGAATCTGGTCGGCGCTATGGCGAAGACGGTGGGTTTCAGGGTTCGTGACCTGGGAAAGGATGTGTCGGTCGCCGAGATCGTCGCAGCCGCCAGAGAAGCCAGCCCGTGCATCGTCGGCCTCAGCGCCCTGCTGACGACGACGATGCCGCAACAGAGAGCGGCGGTAGAAGCCATACAGGTCGCCGGTCTGCGCCCCGACGTCAAAGTCATCGTCGGAGGTGCGCCGGTCACCCGGGAGTGGGCTGACGAGATCGGGGCCGACGGCTATGCCCCCGATGCGGCCAGCGCGGCCGAACTTGCCCTGTCGTTGGCGAACTGACCCCGCGCTCTCATGGTAACACGACGATCCGAGCCTGCCTCTGTGGCCCTGGTGGCCTGTGGAGCACTGGTCGTGGAAGTGCGTCGCATCGTCGAAGCGCGTGGCTGGCGTGCCGACCTGTACGGAATCCCAGCGATCTATCACATGCGACCGTCCAGTATCGTAGCCGCTGTCGATGAACGGCTGGAGCAAATCCGGGGACGCTACGATAAGGTGATCGTCGTCTATGGCGATTGCGGTACCGCCGGCGCCCTCGACGATGTGCTGCGCCGCCACGGTGCCGAGCGGACTTTCGGTAGTCACTGCTACGAAATCTTTTGCGGGCGCGACTTCGGCGATCTGCTGGATCGGAGTCCCACAACCTACTTCCTTACCGACTATCTGGTCCGCGCTTGGGATACCGTGGTGCTGAGTGAGCTCGGACTCGATCGTGATCCGTCACTCCAGAGCGAAGTGTTCAACGGATTCACCTCGGTGACGTATCTCCGCCAGTCACTGGACCTGGAGCTTCTGGATGGGGCGCAGCGCATCGCGGACTACCTGGGACTACCTTTGAATATCGAGGACGTCGGTTTGCTGCAGCTGGAAATGCAGCTGGCGGGTTTGATCGAACAACCAGCGAAGCTCTCTGAATCGTATGAATGACGTTTACTTGTCCGCCGACGGGAGGGCACACTCGCATGTTTCGTATCGAGTACTCGCTGCCGGCGATGGCGTGGGTCACGCTGGCCGTCAGCTGCCGGCGGGAATCCGAGAGCCTCCCTGGCGATCGAGAGCGCCCGCTTGCGCCGGCCGTCGAAGGCGGCCAAAACTTTCCGAGGGCTTGACCTGCGCGAGCGACCCCGACATCGAGCGCGCCTTCTTGGATGCGCTGGCGTCGGTTACGCGTTATGAATTGGACGACGAGCGGCTGGAGCTGTATTCAGATACAGAGCTGGTCGCACCGTTGGAAGCGAGATTCATGCATGAAGATTTCGCACCGGCGGAATTTGCCCGACAGGAAGAGCTGAGCGGGGGAACTGATGATGATGGGAAGCACACGGATCCGAATCGCTGCCATGGCCAGCTCGCTGGGCGTGGCACTGCTGTTCGTGCTCGCGCCGGGCATCGATATCTGGTTCTCCGACCTCTTCTTTCAGGAAGGCGCCGGGTTCTACCTGAGAGACGCGGCGTGGGTCGGTCTGCTCTACGATATGGTACACCCCCTGACAGTGGTTCTCGTGCTGGTCCTGTTGGGTCTTCTGATCTACAATCTTGTGCGCCGCCCAGTCGGGCCTTTCGATACGCGGGCCGTGCTGTTCATGTTGGCGGTGCTGGCCCTCGGGCCGGGTTTGGTGGTGAACGCCGTGTTCAAGGAACACTGGGGGCGAGCGCGTCCCCGGGACATCACGGAGTTCGGCGGAACCCGGACGTTCACACCGGCCTTTGTGATCAGCGACCAATGCGAGCGAAATTGCTCGTTCGTGTCCGGCCACGCCTCGCTGCCGTTCGCGTTCGCCGCCCTAGGATTCTTGTTGCGCCGCCGCCGCTGGGCGATCTATGCTGGCGCGGCGGCGTTCGGCGGGCTGGTCGGGTTCGGCCGGATCGTTCAGGGCGCCCACTTCCTCAGCGATGTGGTGTTCTCGGGCGTGTTCGTCTTCTTGGTCGCTTACCTGCTAGCTCACTACGTATTCCGGCTGGAGGCGGTCGGCGTGAGCGAGAACGCTTGAGCGGGCCGGGCCGCGAGACGACGGCGAATCGCGGTGGCTTGGCAACGATTCCATTTCGAGAAGCATCCTTTAAGATATAGAACGGTTAAGACTTGCAGGCCCGGACGCTGCATGCGCTGTCGTCCCTGGCCGGAGCTAGCGGTTGGGAGGTGAACGTAGTGGCCTCCTACCGATTGCCCGGCGAGCGGATGGCTTGCATCGGGTTATTCCCAACGATACCGACCTCTGACCGCGAAAGCGGGCGACGTCGATGGTACTGACCGCCGAGGCGGCCGGGTCGACGATAGGCAGCCATCGTGACCGGACGCCGGCGGGAACGGTACTATCCGCGAGGATCGAATTGCCTGCAGTGGAAGACGAAGCGAGGGACAATGCATCGGGACATCGAAGCGATTCAGGAGAAGATCCAACAGGAAAGCGCGTTCGTCAGACGCCTCGTTGACGAAGTCGGCAAGGTGATCGTGGGCCAGCGCTACATGGTCGAGCGGTTGCTGATCGGCCTGCTAGCCGACGGCCACGTGCTGATGGAGGGTGTGCCGGGTTTGGCGAAGACGATGACGGTCCGCACGCTGGCGCGCGCAATACAGACGACCTTCCACCGTATCCAATTCACGCCGGATCTACTACCAGCCGATCTGATCGGTACTCTGGTCTACGATCCGCAGTCATCCGCCTTCCGGACGAAGAAAGGGCCGATCTTCGCCAACGTCATTCTGGCGGACGAGATCAACCGCTCGCCGGCCAAAGTCCAGTCGGCGCTTCTCGAGGCGATGCAGGAGCGGACGGTGACGATCGGCGAGACCACTTATCCGCTGGACGCGCCGTTCCTCGTGCTGGCGACGCAAAATCCCATCGAGCAGGAAGGGACGTATCCGCTGCCGGAAGCGCAGGTCGACCGGTTCATGCTCAAGCTATCGGTGGGTTACCCGGAGAAGGACGAGGAACTGGAGATCATGCGTCGGATGGCGACCGGACCGGAGCCGACGGTGGATGCTGTCGTCGCTCCGCAGGAGATACTCAGCGCCCGCAAGGCGGTGGAGCTGATCTACATGGATCCCCAGATCGAGCGTTACATCGTCGAACTCGTTTTTGCCACCCGAGACCCAAAAGGTCACAGCCTGGACGAGCTGACGCCGCTCATCGCGTTCGGCGCGTCGCCTCGCGCTTCCATTTACTTGGCGAAGACCGCGCGCGCGCACGCGTTCCTCAGGGGACGTGGCTACGTCACGCCGGAGGACGTCCGTACGGTGGCGATCGACGTGCTGCGGCACCGCGTGCTGCTCACCTACGAGGCGGAGGCGGAAGAGGTCACCAGCGAGGACGTGGTCACGCGGGTGTTGAACAACGTAGAGGTACCGTAGTCGCGAGCGATGATTCCACGCGAAATCCTAAAGAAAGTCCGACGAATCGAGATCGCGACCCGCGGTCTGGTGAACGAAGTCTTTTCCGGGGAGTATCACTCGGTGTTCAAGGGACGCGGGATGAACTTCTCGGAAGTTCGAGAATACCAGTACGGAGACGACATCCGCGCCATCGACTGGAACGTGACGGCGCGGACCGGGTCGCCGTTCGTCAAGGTGTTCGAGGAGGAGCGCGAGCTCACCGTCATGCTGGTGGTCGACGTCAGCGCTTCGGGCGAGTTCGGCACGGTCGAGCGCATGAAAGGCGAAATCGCCGTCGAGTTGTGCGCTGTGCTCGCGTTCAGCGCCATCAAGAACAATGACAAGGTCGGCCTGATCATCTTCAGCGACCGCATCGAGAAGTTCGTTCCGCCGCGCAAGGGCCGCCAGCATGTGCTTCGTGTATTGCGTGAGTTGCTTTACTTCGAGCCGGAAGGACGAGGGACGGATATCGCCGCGGCGTTGGAGTACCTGAACAACGTGGTCCGACGCCGGGCCGTTGTGTTTTTGGTCTCCGACTTCCTCTCGGAGGGGTTTGCCAAGGGCTTGTCCGTGGCGGGCCGGCGCCACGATGTAGTCGCCGTGCACATGAGCGACCGGCGCGAGCTGGATCTGCCGCCGCTGGGCTTCGTGGAGTTCGAGGACGCGGAGTCGGGGGATCACGCGCTGGTCAACACGTCGGACCCTCGCTTTCGAGCGGCATTCAAAGCCGAGGCGGAGCGGAAGCGACTTTCGCTGTTGCAGACGTTCCGTCAGACAAAGGTCGATGTGATCGAAGTCCGCACGGGACAGCCGTACGTGGAGCCATTGATGCGGTTCTTCCGCGAGCGGGCGAGGCGGTTCCGGTGATGGTGGCCGGTAAGGTGGCGGGTCATGCAGGGCGTCAGCGTCGCGCGATGACCACGGCGATGGTGATCGTGATGGTGACGCTCCTGACCGCGACCCAACCCGGGGCAAGCGACCAGTCGCTTGCCGGTGGCCACGGAGAGCAGCCAACGGTGGAGGCGAGCGTCGATTCGACCGCGATTACTGTGGGTGGGCGCGTCCAGCTGACCGTCACGGTGGAGCACGACGCGGGAACGGTAGTGACCTGGCCCGACTCGCTCGATCTCGGCCCGTTCGAGGTGCTGGACGCGACCGTGCTGGAGCCGCAGCGGTTGAACGGGCGCGTCCGCTCGACCGAGCGCCTCACGCTCACCGCCTTCGAGTTGGGCGAGCTGGAGATCCCGAGATTCGACGTGAGAGTGGCCGGACCCGACAGCGCCGCCACCACGATCCTATCCACGCGGGCGCTGCCGGTTACCGTGGCGAGCGTTGGCCGGGACGAGACCGGCGAGCTTCGGGGTATCAAAGGCCCGCTGGCGATAGCGCGCAATTGGCTCCTGCTGTGGCCGTGGGTGTTGGGCTTGTCGATCTTGGCGGCCGCCTTATGGCTTTTCCGGCGGTACCGGGCGCGGAGGCAGCCGGAACCGGCGCAGGCGCCCAAGACGCCGCCCCGGCCACCCCACGAGCTGGCCTACGAGGCGCTGGACCGACTGGAGCGGGAGGGTTTGCTGGACAGTGGCAAAATCAAGGCTCACTACATCGAAGTGTCGGACATCATCCGCACCTACATCGAGGGGCGGTACGGCATCGAGGCGCTGGAACTGGCCACGCACGAAGTGATGGCCGGACTGCAAAGTGTCGAACTGGTGCCCGAGATGCGTCAGGAGTTCGAGTGGTTCTTCGAAGAGTGTGATCTGGTGAAATTCGCCAAGCTGATTCCGGATCCGGTGGCGTGCCGGGCGATCGTCCCGGCTGCGCGCCGCCTGGTGGATGGGACCAGACCCATCGAGAGGGAACCGGCGGATTCAGCGGTTAGTACCGGCACGAAACCAGTGTCAGCCACGAGTGAGACGGTCGCGCGATGATCTATCGGTTCGCCAACCCCTACTATCTGTTGCTGCTACTGGCGCTGCCGATCCTCGTCTATTGGTACATATCGCGGCGGAGCCGGAAGGGTGGCACGATTCGCTACTCGAACCTCGCGGCGCTCGAGCGATCGGCCCCGCGAAGTGCGGTTCGGCATCGTCACGCGCTTTTCGCTCTTCGATTGTTGGCGCTCGCCGGACTGATCGTGGCGTTTGCCCGACCTCAGACCGGTGTTACGGGCGAGACCGTTAGAACGGAAGGGATCGACATCGTGCTCGCTCTGGACCTGTCGAGCTCGATGCTGGCCGAGGACTTGGAGCCGAATCGGATCGAGGCGGTCAAGCAGGTGGCAGCTGATTTCGTGGCGGGTCGCACGAACGACCGCGTTGGACTGGTGGCGTTTGCCGCAGAGGCGTTCACGCAGGCGCCGCTGACGCTCGATCATGACGTGGTCGTCAATCTCATCACCGAGCTGGAGGTGGGGATGATCGAGGACGGCACGGCGGTCGGGTTGGGGCTTGCCACGGCCGTCAAGCGGCTTCAGGAGAGCGAGGCGGAATCGAAAGTCGTCGTGCTGTTGACCGACGGTCGGAACAATCGCGGCGAGATCGATCCCGGGACGGCGGCGCAGATGGCGCAAGCGTTGGGGGTCAAGGTGTACACGATCGGTGCCGGCGGGCGGGGCACTGCGCGGGTGCCGATCGATGACCCGTACTTCGGGCGTCGCTACGTGCAGATGCGCGTGGACATCGACGAGGCGGCCCTGCAGCAGATCGCCGAGCTGACGGGCGGCCGATACTTTCGCGCTACGGATCGCGAGAGCCTCGAGAACATCTACGCGGATATCGACGAGCTCGAGACGACGGAGATAGAGGTGGAACACTTCACCCGTTACGGCGAGCTGTTCCGCTACCCGCTGATGTTCGGTCTCGCCTTGATCGTCTTGGAGATGGCGCTGGGTAATACTGTCTTGCGGAAGCTACCTTGAGCCGGCACGCGAGGTCGTAGGGAGCATGTTCCGATTCGGGTCCACTGAAGCGCTGTTCGCGCTGGCACTCGTTCCGCTGGCGGCGGCTTTGCTCTGGGTTGCGCTACTGAGCAAGCGGAGGGCCTTGGAGCGGTTCGGCGAAAGCGAGTTGGTCCGGAAGCTGGCGGCAAGCGTGAGTCGGCGGGGGTTGATCGCGAAGCGGATTCTGTTGCTAGGCGCTCTCACACTGCTGATCGTGGCTTTGGCCCGGCCGCAGTTCGGCACACGGGTGGAAACGGTCAGGCGCGAGGGTCAGGACATCGTTGTGGCCCTGGATGTCTCCAACTCGATGCTGGCCGAGGACATCGCGCCGAACCGTCTGGAGAAGGCGAAGCTTGCGGTGTCACGGCTGATCGATCGGCTCGAGGGCGACCGGATTGGCCTGGTAGCCTTCGCGGGAGAGGCATTCGTGCAGAGTCCGCTGACGGTCGACTACGCGGCGGCGCGGCTTTTCCTCAACGCGATGGAGCCGGACCTCGTGCCGATTCAGGGAACGAACCTGGGTGCGGCGCTGGACGTGGCGCTGCGCGCCTTCGACGAGCAAGAGCGGCAGTACCGTGTGCTCATCGTGATCACCGATGGGGAAGACCACGAGGGTGAGATCGACGAGGCGCTGACGCGGGCCAACGGATCTGGCATCAGAATATTCGCCGTAGGAATCGGCTCGCCGGATGGTGTACCGATTCCGGACTTCGATGACCGGGGCCGCCGCCGTGGCTTCAAGCGCGATGCCGACGGCAACGTCGTAACGACCAAACTGGACGAGGCCACGCTCCGGCGCATCGCCGACGAGACGGGCGGCAGCTACACCCGGGTGACAAGCCGAGGTAATGAGTTGGATGGATTGGCGGAACGGATTACCGGCATGGAAGGTCGCGAAATCGAGGCGCAGCGATTGACCCAGTATGAAGAAAGATACCAGATCTTCCTGGGCCTGGCGTTGGCCCTGCTGGTGGTCGAGCTGTTGGTCCCGGACCGCCGCCGGCCGGCTGCGGGGTGGCAGGGGAGGTTCCAGTGAAACACATCGATATGGTGAGCCTTCGAAACGGCGGCGTTAGAGCCGGGATGGTCCTCGCC
>JASFLD010000107.1:0-10184 GCA_050118275.1 Gemmatimonadales bacterium | reverse complement strand
CGGCGGCGGCGAGTATTGGGATCTCCAATGGACGATCAAAGAGTCGGACCATTGGATGTGGCGACATCGCTTCGATCGTCTGAACGTCCGCGTTGCCCCTACCGACGCGGTACAGATCGGATTCGGCCGTCAAACAATCTCTTGGGCGACGACACTGTTCTTGACACCGGCCGATCCGTTCACGCCGTTCGATCCGGCGGACCCGTTTCGCGAGTACCGGGCAGGGGTGGATGCATTACGGATCCAAGTCTATCCCGGCCCGCTCAGCGACCTGGACTTCGTCGTCCGCCCGCTGAAGACGACGGCGGGCGAAACGATAACGCTTCTCACCCGCGGACGCGCCGTCTGGCAGAGCTGGGAGATATCGGCCTGGGCCGGGATCCTCCACAATGGTCCGGCCGGGGCGGTGGGCCTATCCGGCGCCCTGGGCTCGACCGCGTTACGCACCGAGCTGTCGTTGCAGGAGGACGAAACGGAGCTGGCCCTACGCGGCACTATCGGTGTCGACCGCCGTTACAGCCTGCTCGCCCGAGATCTGTATCTCGTCATCGAGTACCAGCACGACGAATTCGGAGCCTCGAGCGCCAGCGATTTGCTGAACGTGGTGTTATCGGATCCTTTCGCGCGAGGCGAGTTGCAGGTACTGGGTCAGGACGAGGTCGCCGGCCAGGCGAGCTATCAAGTTCATCCGCTCGTGGACGCCACCCTGCTCACCCTGTGGAACCTCAACGACAAGAGTCTGCTGATCGCGCCGGTGGGGTCATATTCGATATCGAACGACGTCACCCTCCAGGCCGGACTGTATCTCGGACTCGGCGATGACATCTCACAGCTGCCGGACCCACCGGCCCCACCGATATCCCCTCGGCCCGAACTGCCGTCGGAATACGGCATCACGCCGACGACGGTGTGGTTGTCCGTCACGGCGTTTTTTTGACAGACCGGCACGGTCGATCAGAGCCGGGCCGAGCGGTCGACCAAATGCTCGCACTCGATCTCATCGGTCGATCGCGGGGCTGGTGGAGGCGCCGGCCCGAGGCGAGCGCCGCGAGCGGGGGTCGGGACCTACGCCCTGAAGGTCCCGCCCGGACGATCCGCCGGACCCGTGGCTTCCCTGTAGCTCCAGCGGAAAAACCAGGCGCTGAACAGGAGAGCGATGACGATCCAGAGGATGCCCCAGAATAGCGTCGGGATCTTCGTAAGCTGGGCGAGCATGTGGGCATCCGATTCCAGGAACGGCCGATCGAGAATATCGCTCTTGATGTCGAGAATGGCGTAAAGACAACTGGTCAAACCGAGTGCGGTCAGCAGCGAAGTCGTTATATGCGCCGGCAAGTAGCGACCGGCCACGATCAACCCGACGCCGAACGCGAAGCCGAACAGGACACCGAAAAGGTTGCGCACATAGAGGACTGTCACGGCAATCAGCAACACGCCGATAGCCATCGTGGCTATCTGGGGTACCCGGCCTCGTCGCCGCGCCGCCGTAAGAATCGCTGCGCCCCACAGCAAGCTGCCCAAGTAGCCGGCCGACAACGTGAGGAAGGCGTTACCGCCGCCGCACTCGCAATAGCCTCCCTCGTTCGGGCTGATCACGATCCTCTGGATGGCCCCACCCGTGCCCACCGCCGCAATCCCGTGGCTGATCTCGTGCAGCAACACGACGAATACTTTCAGCGGATAGACGATCGGCGTGTTCCACAAGAACCAGAGCGCGATGAAATAGACGGCGAAACCCGCCAAAAACCGCACGCGTCGTTGGTTGATCTCTTCCATCCTCGGCTCCGCAGTGACCTCGAGTCTCACTGCCTGCACTCGCGCCCCGCACCGCAAATGAGATGCGGGCGATACATCGCTCAACTACCTGCCAGCGTCAAGACGGCTCCTCTGACCCGCCGGCGCAAGAACCTACGTGTCATCTCGGGATCCTGTTTCGACTCCGCCGATGACCCGATCGATGCGCCGGCAGAGACGCACCGACCAAAGCGCCGCGAGCGCCAGCAGGGGCGCCGCGAACCATGCCGGCCCCTGGTCCGGCTCGAGAGAGCCCCGGTCGACCTGCCCCGCCACCAGCAGCCCGATCGCACCGACCAAATTGTTGACTGCGTGGATGATGATGCCCGGCCGAATGCTTCCCGTCCGCCAAGCTACCCAGCCGACTGGCAGGCTCCAGAGCAGGAAAAAGACCGCCGGCTGGAGGCCATGAAGCAACGCGAACGGAACCGCGGCCAGGATGATGGCTAACCACGCTCGCATGCGCGACTCCAAGGCGCCCTGCAGTAGACCGCGGAACAGCGACTCCTCGGCGATGGGAGCGACCATGACGACGGCGACCGCGAACACCAGCCGTTCCCACAACCCTCCGCTCCCCGCCGGCAGCTCGAAATCGTAGGTCGGCGGTCCCAACAGAAAGGTCGCGCCGAGGTTGGCCACTAGCAGGGCCAGCCCCAATTGAACCGCCACCACGTAAACCCTCGCCGGAGCCGCTCCAAGTCGTAAGGCCTCCGCGATGCGACGCCGCGTGGCCAACAGATAAACGACGGCCCCAACCAGAAGGCCGACCTCGACCAGTAACATGAGGACGGGAACAGATCCGCCGATCAGCATGGAGCCGAGTGCTGCGGCAAGGGCGGCCGTCGCGATTCCCACTCCCAAGGCCGCCACGGCAGCGCCGACTCCGAGCCCGCTCGCTCGCGGCTCGGACGATCCCTTGTCACTTCGTCGTTCGACTTCCACTCGCGCCCCGGTCTCCTGATCACCTTACCTATGGGTCGCGGACATGCTGTGCCCAACCGACGATTGTGCGAGATTCTGACACGTGAACGAATCAAGCTACTATCAGAAACTCGACCTCTCGGTATGGACACTGGTCCGGCAAAGAGCTAATCTGCCATTCTCACACTCCAAATACTACGTCTGTGGCTCCGATGACACGCATCGCTCCCGGTCCTGAATCGTGGCGACGGCCGTGTCCTTGCTCTATGCATGAAAAAGGAGGTCGACATGAGACTGTCCATCAAGGCGCTCGCCCTATCATTCGGAATGATCTGGGGCGCCGCGGTCTTCCTCGTCGGTATCGGTCATCTGATTTGGCCGGGATATGGAACGGCGATGCTCGAGCTGGCCGCCTCGATCTATCCCGGCTACAGCGTCGGTGGATTCGGCTCGGTCATCGTCGGCACGTTGTACGCATTCGTTGACGGCGCGATCGGCGCGGCCATTTTCGCGTGGCTGTACAACGCCATGCTGGGAACGGGCGCTACCGCCCAGTAGGAATCGGGCTCGCGGGCCGGCGAGCGAACAGCGAAACCTGCCAATTCAAGCCCTCGTAGGGACCGCTAGGCGGTCTCGATGGACGATTACAACCATTTTTGCCGCGGTCATGTCTAAGCCCGTGGGTCATACCTACTGCCGAATACCTCAGCCCCCTGTGGGGCCCGCACGTATCACAGCGGAGGGAAATCTATGAAGTACCGAGTGCTGAGCGCCGTGGCGATCACCACGCTCGCCACCCTCACCGCGGAGTCCGCCCGAGCGCAGCAGGAGTGGTCATTCGAGGGCGACCGGCTCCTGGTCACGAACCTGATTGGCGAGATCACCGTCCGCGGCCATGACGGTTCGCGGATCATCGTCCGAGCCCGACCCGGGGGTAGCGATGCCAACCTGCTCGACTACCAACTCCAGCGCGGCGGCCAGGCCGAGTTCCACGTCGTCTACCCGCTCGACCGAGCGACCCACTTCAGAGCACCGGCCGGTTGGGGTGGACGCACTGACTTCCGGCTCGAGAGCTGGGTCAGGGACAGCGACTTTCTGAAGGAGGTGTACTCGGACATCTCGGATCGCGAACGGATCCGGATCGGCGGTGGCGGCGATCTGGAAGTCTGGGCCGACCTCGAGATTCTGGTGCCACGCGGCGTTAGCACGCGTGTGAAGATTGCCGTGGGCGAGATCAAGGCGAACGACGTCGAAGCACCCATAGATCTCGATACCCACAGCGGCCGAGTCACCGTCAGGAATATCCGTGGCGATACCCGGGTCGACACGGGGAGCGGCTCGGTCGAGGTCAGTTCGATCCGAGGTTCGTTGAATGTCGATACGGGATCCGGCAGCGTCGAGGTCAGCGATGTGGAAGGCGAGCGGCTGTTCGTCGACACGGGCAGCGGTCGCGTGGTCGTCGACGGCGCGAAGGTGAGCCGTTTCGAGGTCGATACAGGTAGCGGCAGCGTTCGCACCTCGGCCATAGAAACCGACGATGCGATGATCGACACGGGATCTGGTGCGGTCACCCTCGACCTCGTGAGGATGGGCGCAGGGAACTTCGTGATCGACACCGGAAGCGGCGGGGTCACAGTCAACCTGCCCACCGATGCATCGGTACGCATTAACGCCGAGACGGGCAGCGGCGGAATAGACCTGGAAGTACCGAATGCGATGCTGCGGCGAATGAGCCGTGATGAGGTGGAACTCGAGATTGGCGACGGCCGAGCACAGATGACGATCGACACCGGTTCGGGCGGAATCAAGATCCGCAATCATTGAGGGTCTAACCACTCGACAGGCGGTCGGCTGGCGCCGCTCAACACTTCCACACCCGAGAAGGGTGGCCCGCTGGAAGGTAGCGGCAGCCGCCGGCCGCTTGACTGTCTAAGTCCATCCAGCACAAACTTCCAACAGTTCGCGTCGTTGCTCTTCAGGAGCAAGCTTGGCGATACGTTCGAAAGCACGGAGGTGGGCGCAATGTGCCGACTGACCCGATACGGTTTGCTGTTTCTGACCCTCATTACGGGCTGCCGTCCCCAAGCACCGGAAGATCGGTCGACAGTGGTGCGCGCGATCATCGAGAGACACAACGCCGACCTCGTCCGCTGGTATAGAGCGGGCCAGATGGATTCGGTCGCCTCGCTCTTCGCCGTCGACGCGCGGCAACTGGGACCGAACACGGACCCCTTGGAGGGACGCGCCGCAATCCGTGAATTTTGGGAACAGGCGGCAGGCTTGGGTACATGGACCTTCGAGCTCGTTACGCGCGAGGTCACGGCCTACGGCCCGATCGCCGTGGAACGTGGCGCCTACAGGCTGAGCTTCGAGCCCGGCACCGAGGCGTTGCCCGGCATGACGGCGTCGGCTGACACGGGTAGCTACATGGTCCAGTGGCGTCACGAAGACGGCCGCTGGGTCATCGTGAACGACATCGCCACCAGTCAACGAAGCATCGATTCGTTGTGCGAGATGCCATAGGCAGCGATGCAATGGGGTACCGGAGGCTGGTTCGTCAGACTCTATTCGGCGTGCGCAGGTGTATCGTGCTCCTGGCCACCGTCTCCGTCGCGTCGGTTGCGGCGTGCACACCGGATAGGAGACCAGCGTCCACAGCACAGGAAGACATGGTGGCAGTTAGTCGCATGTTGGTGACCCTGGATCGATTGACTGCCGACGGAGACCTGGAAGGTCTCCTCGAGTACTTCTCGGAGGATGCGGTCATGATGCCGCCGGACGAAGCCGCGCTCATCGGAACCCGCCAGATCGGCGACTGGCACCGTGAACTGCTCGATAACTTCGATGTAGATGTGTCGCATGAGCCGTTAGAAACCGATGTCCTCGGTGACGCGATCATCCACCGCGGCAATGTACGCGGAACGCTCCAACCGAAGACGGGCGGCGCGCCACTCGCGTTCGACGACAAGTACCTGTTCGTGATCCGCAAGAGCCCGGACGGCTCACTGAAGATCTGGCGAGCCATCGCCAACGCCAATCCGCCAGGCGACGGATAGGTCAGTCCGGCGGACGGTTCTCCGATGGCACCATCCATTTCCAGACGCCGAAGCCGAGCAGAGCGTTGACCAGAAAGTGAGCCGTCATCGCCGGGAGCAATCCGGCGCCGACGACGACCGGCAAACACAGGACGTAGCCCATCGCAAATGCGCGCACCACGCCAATCTGGCCCTGGTATCCATGCATGATCGCGAAGGCCAGGTTCGCCACGACGGCCGCCCACCAACCGTTTCCCAGCCAGCCGGCGAGCCCCGCCAGCAGGAACCCGTGGTAGCTGAACTCCTCGCAGAACCCGGCGCTGACCGATACACCGATGAATGCCCAGCGCTCCCGTCCGGATCTGGGCATCAGATGATACGTCAGGCGGGATTCACGAATTCCCAGACGGGCCGCGGTCCGGCTGATCACCATACTGCCAGCAAGCGTCAGGATCGTCGCCGCAGCGGTCCAGCCCAGAAAACTCATCGGGTCCGTCGGATATAGACCGATGTCGGCGGCCGGTAGTCCCTCGATCAACAGAACCACTCCTGTCAGCGCCGCCAGTATACCTACCCCGATGGTCGCCGACACGTACAGAACCAGGCGTGACGGGAGAGAAATCTCACGCTCATCCGGCTGGTACAGCGCCATTAGTGGGATGGGCACCAATAAGACGAAGACGAAGAGGCGACCCGGCCAGTTGAAATCGACAGCCGGAGCCAGATCACGAAGTAGAGATTCCATTCCCAATAGATCCTCGCATCGCTCGCCGCCGCACGGGTTCAGGACCGACAGACCCAGCCCGCGCTTGCCGACTCATAAGTATCCGACAAGAATGGGATGGACATCTGCGATCTATAACCCGAACCTGGTCGAGCACCCTCGCATGACCCACACGGGCCAGTACAGCGTGACACGACTCAAGCGCGAACTGCGCGACCTGGCCGATCCCGCAACTCGCGCTTCCCAGCAGCGCTTCTCCAAGGAGCCGCTGCGCAGCATCGGTGTCCGCACTCCGGACGTTCGACGCCTGGCCGGCGCAGCGGCGACCGAGTATCGCAGAGCCGGCTCGACCTTCGATCAGGTTCTCGCGATCGCGGATCGCCTGTGGCGCTCCGGCATCCTGGAGGAGCGGAGCCTGGCGATTTTCCTGCTCTCGAGCTTCAAACGGCACCTGGACCGCAGCCACTGGCCACATTTCGACGCCTATATCGACTCGCTATCGAATTGGGGCGAGACCGACGGGCTGTGTGGCTATGTACTGGCGCCGCTGCTCGAAATCGACCCCGCCCTGATCGCTCGGCTGACGCCGTGGACACGCAGCCCCAACCGCTGGCGCCGCCGTGCCGCCGCCGTCGCACTCGTCCCGGCCGTACGCCACGGCCACCACCACGACTTCGCCTGCCAAATCTGCGATCGCCTCGCCGAAGACCGCGACGACCTGGTCGAGAAAGCCGTCGGCTGGCTGCTCAAGGAGATCTCTCGCACACAGCCGCAGAAGGTGGTCGACTATCTGCTGCAAAACAGGCAGCGCCTGTCCCGTACGACGCTCCGCTACGCCGCAGAGAAGCTCCCTGCGACACTTCGCGCCCGGGCCCTCTCGGCGTGAAGTCGTCGGGCACTCCCGATCAACTACTGAGCGCGCCGGTAGACGACATCGCCCTCAAGAAGTGTCAGATCGACCTTGACGTTCTCGATCTCGACCGGGTCGATCGTGAAGATGTCGTCCGAGAGTACGACGAGGTCCGCATACTTGCCGGGGCTCAAGTCGCCAATCGAGCCCTCCTTGAAACACGCATAGGCCGCAGCCGTAGTATACCCGGTCACGGCCTCCTCCACGCTGATCTTCTCTTCTGGTACCCAGCCGTCGGGGTTCGCACCGTCGAGCGTGCGACGCGTGACCGCGGCGTAGATCCCGAGGATTGGGTCCATCGGCGCCACGTTCCAATCGCTGCCGAACGCCAACGTCGCGCCTGCGTCCAGCAGGCTACGGAAAGCGTAGGTCGTCTTGATACGCTCGGGCCCGATGCGTTTCTCCGCCCAGCGTCCATCGTCGATTGCGTGATAGGGCTGCATCGACGCGATCACACCGTCAGCCGCAATCCGCTCGATGGCGCTTCGCGTCAGGTGTTGGGCATGCTCGATCCGGAAACGCCGATCACGCGGCCCATTGGCCGCCCGGGCCTTCTCGAACGCAGCTAACAGCCAATCGTTGGCACGGTCGCCTATGGCGTGAACCATCGTCTGCAGGCCGAGCGAGTCGCCGGCGATGATAAAACGCTCCAACTCCAGGGTATCGGAGACGACGAGTCCCGTCGTGTTGGGCTCGTCGTCGTAGGGCTCGTAGAACCACGCCGTGGTCGAGCCCAACGAACCGTCCACGAATCCCTTGAGGCCGCCCCAAAAGAGCCGATCGTCGCCTTCGCCTTCCGCCGCCACGAGATCGGCGAGCCTCCGCCAGGTGGCGATGGGCACGACGCTGTACACGCGGATCCCCAGTTCGCCCCGCTGATGTGCGCGCCGGTAGGTTTCCATCCCTTGCCACGAGCCCATGTCCGTGACCGTCGTCACCCCCTTCGAGACCGCGTAATCGACTGCCGCCCGCAGTGCGCGGTCTCGATCGGTGTCCGACGCCGACGGCATGACCCGAGTGACCAGCCCCATCGCTTCGTCCTTGAGGATACCCGTCGGTCGGCCATCGGGATAACGGACGATCGTTCCACCCGGGGGATCGGGAGTCTCCGCGGTTACACCCGCCAACTCCAGGGCACGGCCGTTGGCCAATCCCATGTGCCCGTCCAGGCGTTGCACGAACACCGGCGTGCTTTGCGTCAGCGAGTCGATCCAGTCACGCCGCGGCAGTTCACCACCCCACAGCTCGTGGTCCCACTGGCCGCCCGTCACCCAAGTGTCTGGATACTCGGCCGCGAACGCGCCGATGCGACGGGCGAACTCTTCTGGCGTCGCCGCATCTCTGAGCTGGACGCCCGCCAAGTCGAAGCCGCCAGCGAGGAAGTGGGTATGGCTGTCGATGAAACCCGGTACGACACGGCGCCCGGCCAACTCGATACGTTCCGTTGCGGCGCCCGCCAGAGATTCGATCTCGTCATCCGACCCAACGGCGAGAACCCTGCCGTCCGTTATGGCAATGGCCGTCGGAGCCTCCTCGCCAAGCGACTCGGCGCCCATCCAGATCGCGCCACCCGTCAGTATCGTATCGGCCCCCGTTCCCTGATCCGCACCCGAGCACCCCATCAGTCCCAACAGCGAGACCAGGGCTACACAAGCTACCTTCGTCCAATACATCGTTGCCTCCCACACGTTACCGTCCCGGCCAGCTGTGTTCTTCGACTCGCTCGAAGGGTTCCGCCGAAGGCGACAGGCGATAGGCCTGCCGCGTCCCGAGATCGAATCGGTCACCCGGAGCGAGGAAGTAGAAGCGGCCGCCCGAATCCAGCATCTTGTCGTGATCGTAGATCGCCACATAACTCTCGCCCATCACCTCGAACATATCGCCGCGCACGATGATGGCCGTGTTCTCATCGATCCCGATGCCCAGCACATCCGGCTTGGCCTCGATGACTTCGACCAAATCGAACTGGCGGTTACGCCTCAGCAGGTGTTGGTCGATCGCCACGCCCTCCAAGAATCCGAAGCCCTGCTCGTGATCGCCCATCATGATCGTATTCGTCTTCGTGTCGCCACGCACGAGGTATGAGCCCTGGATCGTCGCGCCGGCGGACGAGCCACCGATGACACCGCCCCGCTCCAAGAGCGCCACTAGCTCTACATGCACCCGAGTGTTCAGATAGGAATCCGCCAGACGCCATTGACGCCCGCCAGAGAACCAAACGCCTCGGGCCGCCGCGAGTGGAATCACGAAATCTTCACTATCCGCCTCGTCGCGATCTCGCGTATGGAGCACCGTGAGGTTCGTCGCCCCCGCTTCCCTGAATTGCTTGAGACCCGGCCAGTACTCGTCGTAACGATCTTCGGTTCCGGCCGACGGAATCACCACGATCGGCGCAGCGGGGCCGCCGGCCAGGTCGATGAACCGCTCCAGAATGGCCGGGTCCCGCAAGGCGCCGCCAACGATGACCAGCGACCCCGCGCTCGGACCCACCTCCTGCGCGCGGAGGCCGGATCCGCTCACCGATAGGAACAACGCGGCGACCACGATCCTTCGCAACAGCGTGACAGGTGCCATTCGCTTCTCCTATTCCTTCATCCCCATTTGACTCCGGTCCGCGCCACTTGGCCTCTCGTCCGACGAGCCAGTCGGCCCGCCCTTCTCCTTCACCGCCAGCTCGTCGACCTCGCCCTGCAACTCACTGAGTGAAGCCATATACTCCACCGCCGGTCTGGCCGGTATCAAACTGATGGGTACCGGCTTGAGCGCGCCCGGCTCCTCAGTGTACTCTTTGAACTCATCG
>JASFLD010000106.1:0-10187 GCA_050118275.1 Gemmatimonadales bacterium | reverse complement strand
AGGTTGGAAGGCCGACCGCCCGGCGGATTGACGACGGCGGCGTGGGACCCCAATCTGGGCCGGGGCTCATATCACTTGAGAGGTGGAGTCATGCAGAATCTTGGAGAGCGCGTCGCGCTGATCACCGGCGCCGCCGGCAACCTGGGTCAGGCGACGGCGGTAGCCTTTCGACGGGCCGGCGTCCACACCGTCCTGGTCGACCACGCGCGCGGTCGGTTGGAGAAGCTCTTCCCCGACCTCGTTGGCAGCGTGGATCACCTGTTCGTGGGCGGCGTGGATCTGACCGATACGGCAGCCGTGGAAGAGCTGACCGCGACTGTGATGGATCACTTCGAGCGGATCGATGCCCTGGTGAACACGGTGGGCACGTATCGGGGCGGCAAGCCGGTGCACGAAGAGTCGCTCGATACGTGGGAGCTACTGTTCGACGCGAATGTCCGAACGGCGCTCCTGACCGTGAAGGCCGTGGTGCCCGTGATGTTGCAGCAGGGGAGCGGGCGTATCGTGAACGTGGGAAGCCGCAGTGCGCTGCGGGGAGGCGCCAGGACCGCCGCCTACAGCGCCAGCAAGAGCGCGGTCGTGCGGCTGACGGAAAGCCTGGCGGCCGAACTGGAAGTCTCGGGGATCAGGGTCAACTGCGTCTTACCGAGCACCATCGATACGCCGCAGAACCGAGAAGCGATGCCCGATGCAGATTTCAGCACTTGGGTGACTCCCGAGGCCATCGCCGAGGTCATCGTGTTCCTCGCCAGCGACGCGGCGCGTGGGATCACCGGCGCGGCCGTTCCGGTTTATGGAGGCGGCTGACGGATCGGGTCATGAGAGTCTGGATCGGACCACTCGGATCCCGTGTCGCCCACCTCGTGCTTGGCTTGCACGAAGTACGGAAGCGTCGTCGTGAGTTTCGATGAAATCTGAAACTCGGTCGTCTGTCGTCCGCTAGCGGACCGACGATCCGCGCTCGAGGAACGAGTGGTGCTACGGCGTTCAGGCCGCCGCTAGTCAAAGGTACGGCGGATGCCTTCCTCGTACGGGGTGACGTGAACCTCGCCCAGCAGGCCGCGGATCGCGGTCGTATCGAGGATGACGGGACGCTCGTAGAGCGGCAGAACGTCTCTGAAGGCGCGGATCTCGGAGCTGAAGATACCGGCCAGAGACAGCATCCACGAGCGACCACGACGGATCCTGAGCCTGACGCCGAGAAGGCGGGCCGCTCGCTCGAGGATCGTGCGGGGAGGCTCCGCCCCGGAGCCCGGCACGTTCCAGGCGCGGCCGTAGGCTTCGTCATGCATCGTCAGATCGCACAGCAGGTGTCCGATGTCGGGAATGAAGAGGAAGTCCCGCGACGCTTCGGGGTCCCCGGGCCAGAGTACGGCCTTGCCTGCGCGCAGGCTCTGCAGCGCATCGTTCAGGACCGCGACTTCGGCGCCGGGCCCGTAGAAGTCGGGGAGCCGGGCGACGCAGGCGCCGGCCTCCAGCAGCACGTCCTCCTGATCTTTTCGGATGCGTGCCATCTCCGAGCCCGGCGTCAGCGGCCTGTCCTCGCGCATCGGCGTATCGTCGCCGGGCCCATACGACCAGTAGCTCGTCACCAGCGCCGTCCGGGCTCCGTGCGCTCGCGCCGCTTCGGCCGTGTTGCGGGCAATCAGCACGTGATCCGCGTACCGGTCCATCGGTAGTCCTACGCAGTCGAAGATCAGGTCGCAACCGAGGGCGGCCTCGGCGGCGGCCGCCGGGTCACTCAGGTCGGCAGGGTGGCGGTCGACGTCCAGGTCGCCGAAGTCTCTGGCCAGTTTCTCGGGGCTACGCGAGACGGCGCGCGTGGCGATGCCGCGCCGCAGCATTTCGCGCACCAGTTGGCGGCCGGTGGCGCCGGTGGCGCCAAATACGGCGGCTCGATTGAACGTGTAGGCTGGCATGAAGGCTCCGTTGCGAGTCTTGGTTCCGCGCGATACGATTGCGATCTTGGCGCCCGGCCATCACAGACCCGGTGACCGCCGGCTGGCGTATGCCTGTCGGATGTACCCTTGGCGTCGCCCGACAGCGGTCTTTGCTTCGGCTCAGAGAATGATCGCCAACAGCAGACGGAAGTCGGGTATGTCGCCGATCCCGAATCGCGCCTCGAGGTTCGTCGCCTTCTTCGGGATGAGCGGCACCTGAAGGCCGGCGACTAGCGATAGACCGAACTCCCAATTGCTGTCGCCACCCGAACGGTCGATGAAGGCGAGGGTTGGCCCGCCGCCGCCGTACAAACCGAAGGACGTGCCCTCGACGATCAGCCTGACGAGAAAGTCGCCGTTGAAATCAATCGTGGTCCGGTTGTCGCCGAACCCGACGTCGACGCTCGGCACGACCCGGAAGATCTTGAGGCTCTTTCCCAGCGAGAATTGGCCCCCCACCACGAACTGGTCCGGGTCCAGGCCAAGACCCGCCCGCAGACCGAACCCAAGGCCCGAGGGCGCTTCCTGCGCCAGTGCGTCGTTGCAACCGATCCCGAGCGCTATGACCAGCGCGAGCCATGTCTTCCTGCCTGTCTTCATAGTTGTTTCTCCTGTGAGACCGCTGCGGGGGCCGACGGATTCGCGGCGCGGCCATAATCGGCAGCGACGACCTGACTGTCAAGCGAGTACGACTCGTGGCTCGATCAACGGGTCCGCCGCTGTCGTCTCCCCCGGTCGATTCGCTGCATCGCTGGAGAGACGGAGGTTTGCCAGTAGCTTCGTCCGCTGTGAAGATCGACGCCGGTACCTGAGCGGCTCGCCTCCGTCGCAGTGTCGACAGATCGGAGCGTCAGACTCGGCAGAGAATCGAACCGTCTTCGCCGGAGTCAGGGTCCGGCCTGTATGACTTGACCGCGCGTCTGCGAGCGGTGGCGCACGACCGTCGCTGCGACGTGCTCGGTCAGATCGGCTACGCGGCTGGCGAAAGCCCAATCGGGGTCGTATCGGGCTACGATCTTGACCGTGTGTCCGCGTGTCACCCTCGTCGAAGAGAGTTCGATCAGCGCCGAGTATGGCTTACCGCAGATGGCGGAGTGTACCCAATCGCCGTCGTGGACCACCAGAACGTTCTTCAGTTCAGGGAGCTTGGTGGCCGCCCGCAAGGCATCGTTTACACGCTTCCTCGTTGTCGGTTGTTCGGACTGAATGACGAAGTCGACGATCGAGCCGCACCCGGTCGGAACGCGGATCTCGAGGCCGTCGAGCTTGCCGGAGAGATCGGGAAGTATGTCGGTGACGTTCTCGGCGACATCGCGAGTGATCGGGGCTTGCGATGTCGTGACTGCGCTGTCGCGGCGGAGTACCGGGACCGGCGAATCGCCGGGCGGTCGCTGGCGCGCGTCTGAACGCAGAACGGTAAATGTCGCGCTCTCGATTCCGACATTCTCGTCGAGGACTTTGGACGCGGGGGCGACACAGTGCGTCGTGCTACCAGCGCAGAAGACGATGCGGTGCAGCTCCGGATAGAACTCATCTTCGTTGACGCCCACGCACAGTGCCGGGTCATCGCCGTGACGTGCCGATGTCACCACGACACGCTCGGCACCGGCATCGAGATGTCTGACGGCGCTCTCGTACCGCGTAAACGCGCCCGAGGCCTCGATGACGATGTCGACATCGAGGTCAAGCCACGGTAGCTGTGCAGGGTCGGCGATGCTCCGGCGAGCGATCTGTAGGCCGTTGAATTCCAGCGCGTCTTCGACCGCTCGCATCGTGGCCGTCGGCTCGCCGTATAGCGGATCATGGTTGAACAGTTCGACCAGTTCGCCTGTCGGTGCGACATCGTTCACGGCGACGACCTCAAGGCTACTCTGCTGCTCGAGTAATTGACGAAGGACCAGGCGCCCGAGGCATCCGAGCCCATTGATCGCCACCCTGTAACCTTCTTGCATGGTTGGGCACACCTCCGATCGTTCCGACTGGTGACGTACCGTCTATAAAAGGTAGGCGCTACATCGGCGACGTTCTTGGGGCAGTAAGCAGAGGACGGGTGTAGGGTAATAGCTGACCGGACCGTGGGTAAACTTTCAGGCTGGAGGCATCGCGGAAGGGTCGGGGACGCCGCGGTGGTTGCAGTGAACCGGGTGCTCATCGCTCGAACCACGGCGTCGGGGCCCACCGCGAGCTGCCGGCGACGATCGAACAGGTCAAGCCCTGAAACAACGACCGGTCCAGGGAGTGCCGCGGCCGATGAGAGGCGGGCTGGGTGCCTACGGTCGTGCGGTCGGGAGGGGAGCCGAGCAATCAGGCTAGGGATTCGGCCCAACAGTAGAACAGGTATTTCACCTAGGGGGGCTTAAGGAGGTCAATGCCGGGCGGGCGGGGGCACAATCCGATGGAGCGTTGAGTCAGGGCGGCCTAGGATCAGAGTGAGCTAAATCGCGTACCAAGACGGTCACGACACGGTCGAATGGAACTAGCCAAGTCGTCTGCAGACAGCCTACGTGAGAGCGACCTGATGCCGATCGAGGTCAAGCGCGTGTTGACGCGGCTCGAGTCGGCGACACCGCACCTCCGATTTGCACCTTGGAATGCCACTCGCCTGGCGCCCGGTGCAGAACGAAGTGAAGCGACATGGAGCGATGAGTCCCGTCGCACGGTGAATGTGCAGGTGATCCTCCCTTCGTTGCGCCTCTCAACCACGTGCGAGCGTGACCAGGACGCGGTATCTCTCGATGATCGTCATATTCTCGGCCATCTTGCATCGGAGACGGAACGTGTGTTGCGAACAGCGGGATCGGGCATGGTCTCGCTCATCGATTACGGCACCCGGGCGGTCGCGGCCGAGCTGCAAACCCGAGCCGACCTGCAGTTCAATCCATTGCCCGTTCTACAGTTCATTCGCTCGTTGAGTCACGAGACATATGAGAGCCGCAGCCTCTCCTACGGCATCATACTATCGCGAAGTCTCGACGGGCGCGCCCCATTTCATGAGGCTTTGGACAACAAGCGAATCAAGCGAATCACGGATGGCATCTCCACGGCTTTGGTCATCGACCGGGAGGGCAAAGTGGTCGAGTTGGCGCCGCTGCATAGTCCTCAGCACGAGTCTTTGGCCGCCAGGCGGAGGCCTTGGTCGAGTGCTGGTCTCGCCGAGGCTGCCAAGGCGCGCGAGGGGGTGGGTGTAGCGCTCACGCACCAGGGCGATATGGTGATCGTTGATCGTGGACGACTCGTCTTCTCGCAGCGAGCCGGTGTGTGGCGGGCGTGGAATCATCCCGCCATACTGGCGCGTCTGAAGTCGTTGTGGAATTTCCCGGGACCCTCCGGGCAGCTCTCGACGGTTCTCTCGCACTTCTATCAGCTCGCCATGGATCTAGCCTTCGATCGGACCGGCGGTCTGTTGATCGTGCTGGGCAGTCGCAGCCGCCTCGACGACACACTGGCCTGTCGGGCCGATCGAATCGACTCGGCCAGTCGCAGCGGACCCGAGCGAACCCTCGATCGATCTCTGCTCAGACGCTCCGTTCAGAAGACGGACCGTCGAATCGCCAATGACCTGGCGTCGCTGGACGGAGCGTTGATCGTGGACCGTTCCGGCCGAATAATGGCCTACGGTGCGATGGTAAAGTTGGGTAGCACCGCCAAACAGGGGGCGAGGACGAGGGCGGCGCTGGGAGCGAGCCTCAGTGGCATCGCGATCATGATCAGTGCCGACGGGAACATCGGATTCTATCGCGGCGGAGAGCTTCACTTTGAAATCTGAGGGCGGCATACGCAATAAGCGGCTTGCACAATAACAAAACAGAGGATCCTTGCCGTGTGAGTGCCCGGCCCCGATTGGTCGGTCTTGAACCCGACGAGTCCATGTCGAGCGAAAGGATGGTTCTTCTCATTTCGAATACTCTTTGCAGATCGGGACAGGTGATTGGGGATGAAGCGGGTGATCGATGACGGATTCTGATCGAGATTCGGCACGAGAGGCGCAAAAGGCCTACGGCGACATTCTGGATGCCGAGATCGAGCGCGGACTGCGGCAGCTGCGGCGTGACGCTGGAGGTCTGATTGTCTCCGGCCTGTCGGCGGGACTGGACATCGGGTTCAGTCTGTTCCTCATGGCCACGATGCTCACCGCCGTCGGCCGGGAATTCTCGCCGGGCTTGGTCCGCATCCTGCTGGCCAACATGTACGCCGTGGGCTTCATCTTCGTGGTGCTGGGGCGCTCCGAGCTCTTCACGGAGCACACGACGCTGGCGGTCTTTGCGGTCCTCAGCGGCGACGCTAGCGTGGCAAGTCTGGGCCGCCTTTGGGGACTGGTCTACCTATCGAATATCGTGGGTGCCGCCGCGTTCGCGGCGTTGGCCGTCGTGATCGGGCCCGCGCTGGGCAGCATCGACCCTCGGGCCTTCGGCGAGATCGCGCGCGATCTGGTCGAGCACGCTTGGTGGATCATCTTTTTGAGCGGTCTGCTGGCCGGCTGGATGATGGGTCTGCTGTCGTGGCTGCTGAGCGCGGCTCGGGATACAATCAGCCAGGTCTTCGTCGTCTTCCTGGTAACGGCCGCCATCGGGTTCGGGCACTTGCATCATTCGATCGTCGGTACCGTCGAGGTGCTGGCGGGCGTCTTCTCGCGACAAGGGGTCGCGTTGATTCAGTACAGCCATTTCATCCTTTGGGCAACGGTAGGGAACGCTTTGGGCGGGGTTATCTTCGTCGCATTGATCAAGTACTCACATGTGCGAGGGAAGCCGCAACTGGGCCCGCGAGAACAGATCGGAAAGTAGGGTCGTGGCATCTCGTCAGCGCATCCTCGTACCGGGCAGGAACTGCTGGCAAGCGGCGCGGGCCGGCCGCGTCGCGTTTCTGATCGACGGGGACGCGTACTTCCGCGCCGTGTTCGATGCCTTCGAAAACGCCCGGCAGCAGATTCTAATACTGGATTGGGGATTCGACTCGCGCGTACTCTTGCGTCGCGGAGACGCCGAAGATCGGCTCGGCGATATGCTCAAGCGGACAGTGCGCCGAAACCGCGCTTTGAAAATCCACGTACTCGAATGGGATTTTCCACTCGTACATTCCTTCGGAAAGCATCCGCTCCCCCTGTTCTCACACCCCGCACCATCGCACCGTCGAATCCAGCACCGGTACGATGGTTCCCATCCAACTGGGGCTTCGCACCATCAGAAGCTCGTTGTCATCGATGACGACGTCGCGTTTGTCGGAGGGTTCGACTTCATGGCACGGCGCTGGGATACGTCGGAGCATCGAGCGGGCGACCCGAGACGGGTCGACCCTGGGGGCCACGCCTACTCGCCTACGCACGATGTGCAGGTTCTGGTGAGTGGCGCGGCGGCCGCCTGTCTCGGCGATCTCGCGCGCGAGCGTTGGCGACGCTCCACAGGTGCCCGGCTTGTCAAGCCGGGACCGGGCAGCGCTGCTTGGCCGCCGTCGCTCGCCTCGCAGTTGGAGGACATCAGCGTTGGCATCGCGCGCACTGAGCCGACCTTCGCTGGGCGCCGGGAAATCCGCGAGATCGAGACGTTGGTTCTGGACTGCATACGCGCGGCCGAGCGTTGGGTCTATATCGAGAGCCAGTATCTCACGTCTGCGTCGGTGGGCGAGCTACTGGCAAGAAGGCTTCAAGAGCCGAACGGCCCCGAGTTCGTGATCGTCCTTCCGCGTGATTCGGCCGGCTGGCTGGAACAGGGCACGATGGATGTGCTCCGCACCCGGCTGCTCCGCCGCCTGCGTTCGAGCGACCCTCATGCTCATCTCGCCGTCTACTATCCCGTCACCCCGGCCGACCGGGAAGATGAGCCGGTGTACGTGCACGGGAAGATGATGGTGGTTGATGAGCGGTTGGTCCGCGTCGGGTCGGCCAATCTCAGCAATCGCTCGATGGGCTTCGATACCGAATGCGATGTCGCGGTCGAAGCCGCCGGAGATCACGACGTCGAGCGGGCGTTGGGAGCGTTCCGCGATCGGTTGCTCGCCGAACATCTGGGGGTATCCGCCAGGCAGGTGCGAAGGACGCTCGACCAGTGCGACTCGCTGATCCAAACGGTGGAGAGACTCCGTGGGCCGGGGCGTAGCTTGAGGCCGCTGGATCGAGAGGCGCCTACCTGGCTGGTCGAAGCTCTACCGGACCGAGAGGTCGTCGATCCCGAGCGGCCGCTCGATCTCGACGATTGGGTCGATAACTACGTGCCGAGCGAGCTGCGGCGGCACCCCACGTACAACGTTCTGGGTATTGTCGGGACGGCGCTCTTTTCCATCGTCTTGACTCTGGCGCACCGCCTGACGGCTCTCGGGGCGTGGTTGGAGCCCGCGGCGCTCGCCGGCGCGCTGGGACTCGCATCGGGAACCGCCGGCCTGGTCCTCAGCGCCGCGCTCTTCCTCGTCGGTGGGTTGCTATCTATCCCTGTGATGATCTTGACCGTGACCACGGTGTTGGTCTATGGGCCGTGGTCGGGTTTCTTGTACGCGATGATTGGCACCGGGCTCAGCGCCATTGCGGGATACTGGGTAGGAGGCCTTCTGAACCGCGACGTGGTGCGCAGAATCGCACGCACATACTTGAATCCCGTGAGCGCGAAACTCGTGCGGCGCGGTTTCGTCCCCGTCCTCATGCTCCGGTTGCTACCAGCCGTTCCGTTCAGTTTGGTGAGCTTCGTGGCTGGAGCCGCACGAGTCCGGCCGGGTGACTTCGCGCTCGGAAGTCTGCTGGGTTCGCTGCCGTTGATTGCGGGAACGACCCTGTTCACGGCTTTTCTCGCCGGGACGGTCCGGCAGCCGGGGATCTCAGACTTTGCGGGACTCCTATTGGTAGGCGCCGCGGTGGCCATCGGTACCGCGGGTCTGGTGGCTCGTCTGCGCCGGCTGAGCTAGGCCGACATCCAGCGATCTCTTCTCAGCGGATTCGAAATCGGCAGACGCTCGCGCGTCTCTCAGCCGCCCCCGGGGGGGAATCGCCGGCCTAGGGATTCTTCTGAGCAGGATCTTCCAACTCTGACTAGGCCGATCCTCGGACTTCGGACCACCGTGGCTACTGCCAATCGCTGATTGTTGGGAGTGATTTGTCCCGGCACGTTCATAGTACCCCGTCGTGGTGTGCTCGCAGCCGTTCAGAAGGTGGGCAGGCACTGATCGAGCACTGACGGATAGCGCGGACGGGTCGAGTTTCTGATCCTTCGGAGGAGAGGTCGAAGTCAAGGTCAAACGGTCGAGTTGTAGCGGATTAGTCGTTCTGGCGCTGCTGATCGCTCCAGTCTCCGCCTCGAGCCAGACGGCGCGGGTTCGAGTCGAGGTCAGCGGAGTGGAGGGGGACGTACGCTCCAATGTCGTCAACTCGCTGACGCTTGCAGAAGTCCCGCCGGATCAGCCCATCGACGTCGCACGCATACGACGACTCCACGAACACGCTCCGGATGAGATTCGTCGGGCGCTTCAGCCTTTTGGGTACTACCGGGCGAAGGTCCAGTCCGAACTGGTCACGGCTGGCAAGCCGTGGGTCGCGCGTTACACGATCGATCTCGGGCCTCCCTTACGAGTCAATCGACTCGAGATTCGCGTGATCGGTGAAGGGCGGGACGAACCCCTGCTGGTCGAGGCGGTGTCGCAGTTCCCGCTCTCCGAAGGTGATGTCTTGCTTCAGCCGCTCTACACCCAGGGCAAGGCTACACTACAGGCCCCCGCTGCCGAACTCGGCTATTTCGACGCTGCGTTCGATACCAGCCAAATCCGCGTCGACCTCGACGCCTACAAGAGCACGATCGTCCTGCAGTTTGACACCGGTGCGCGATACCGCTTCGGGTCGGTGACCTTCAATCAGGAGATCTTAGATTCGTCAGTCGTGTGGGGATATGTGCCGTTCCGACCCGACGACTATTTCAGCGTGGCGAAGTTGATCGAGCTCCAAAACAATCTCAACGAGTCGCCTTACTTTTCGCGCGCCGAAGTGAGACCCATGCCGCATGAGCGTGAGGCACAACGCGTGCCGGTACACGTCGACCTCGCGCCGCAGAAGGCCGCTCGCTACGAGGTCGGACTGGGATACGGCACCGATACCGGACCTCGGGCTACGGGGAGTGCCTCCCTGCGCCGCCTCAATCGCAGTGGCCACCGTGCTGGACTCGATGCCAGGATATCGAGCATCGAGCGCAGTCTGTCCGGACGGTACTTGGTCCCGCAAGTCTTCGGCAGCTCCGGATTGCTCACGTTCTTCGCGGGATTCGATTATTTCGCGCC
>JASFLD010000105.1:0-10204 GCA_050118275.1 Gemmatimonadales bacterium | reverse complement strand
TCTGGCGACGCCAGAGTACTCTGCCATTCAAGGGTAGCACGCAACGGCCATAGCCGAGGCGAGGTGCAGAAGAACGCTCGTGCGTTCGTCCATCACCTCGTTGTGCCGCGCAGAATCGTAGAACGCCTCCCAGAGTTCCTCCGAACCCTCTGACAACGTCAGATCCCTTCCTTTCGTCCAAACAACATGCGCCCGTTCCGCATCTCGGCGCGCGGCCTGTTACAAGCCCTTACGCGATCGGTGCGGCCGGCATGTGGTCACTGACGACCGAAGTCCAAGCCCCGCCGTCGATGGCCAACGCCAGGCAGGCGATATCGAGTGCAACGCACCTGGCGAGGGGCGTTCTCCTCGGCGAGCCGATGATACCCCTCAGCCTCCGTGGGCAAAGTCGGGATAGTCGGTCATCCCTCCGTCCACGAAGACGGTGCGGCCGGTGACGTAGGAGGCGGCATCCGAGACCAGCACGGTCACCATGCGGGCGATCTCCTGAGGGTCGCCGATCCGCTTCAGCGGGATCTTCTCCAGCAAGTCCTGCATGCTCTGCGGGTCGCTCCAGACGGAGTGGTTGATCGGCGTCTTGATCGCCCCGGGCGCCACCGATAACACGCGCACCCCGGCGGGCGCGGCCTCCTGAGCCAGGGTCTTGGTCAGCATGCCGACGGCGGCCTTGCTGGCGGTGTAGGCACTGAAGCCGGACCAGGCAATCTCCTCGTGCACCGAGCTGATGTTGAGCACCACGCCGCTCTTCTGCTCGACCATCCGGCGCAGCGCCTCCCGGGCGCAATAGAAGGCGCCCAGCAGGTTCACCTCGATCACCTGGCGCCAGGCCGCGATATCGGCTTCCCAGCCCAGGGCGTGGCGGCCGTCGATGCCCGCGTTGTTGATGAGAATGTCGAGCCCGCCCCACGCCGAATCGAGCTGGCCGAACATCGTCGCGACCGATTCGGGGTCGGAGACGTCGGCTTCGATCGCCACGGCGACGTCACCACGACCCTCGATCCGCTGCACCAGCGAATCGGCCGCGTCCGGATGCGAGACGTAGTTGATGGCGACCCGTGCGCCCGCCTCCGCCAGCGAGAGCGCCACCGCTTCGCCAATACCGGAATTGCCCCCGGTGACGAGGGCCCGTTTGCCTTCGAGCCTGATATCCATGCTGCTCCTTTTTCATTTCGAGACTATCGTTCAGCCTGGCGGCGAAATACGCCGTAGCGGTCGTGTTCGAAGTGGTAGAGCTTCGCGACCTCGATCCTCACCCAGCGGAGCGGGGTTAGCCGGAAGACCGCCACGCCCAGACACGCGCCGATCACCGGGCCCAGCCAGTAGACCCACCAGTCGTGCCAGTCGCCGGAGACCGCAGCCGGTCCCAGGCTGCGGGCGGGATTGGTGCTGGTGCCGGAGATCGGGGCTTCCGCGAACACCATTATGGCGTACAGGACGGGGAAGAGCGCCGGCGTGAACTGCCGCAACCGCCGATGCCGCAGGAAGAGGAAGAGCCCGCAGATGAGAGCGCAGGTCGTCACCACCTCTCCCAGTACCGCCCATCCCACCCCGAAGTCCCGCCCGGGCAACGTCGCCCCGAACACCACACTCCGCCCCATCCGCCCCCACGCCAGCAGCGGCACCGCGCCCAACAGGGCGCCGCTCAGCTGCGCGACGACATAGCCCAGGGCATGATCGGCCCGCAGCTTCCCGGTCAGCCAGAAGGCCAAGGTCACCACCGGGTTGATGTGCGCCCCGCTCTCCTTGCCCAGCGGCGACAGCGCGATGAGCGCGCCGGTGGTGCCGAACAGGAAGCCGGTGATCAGCCGTCGCGCGCCGGGGCTGGAGACCAGCCGGAGCGCCGGGCTGCCCTCGCCGAAGGCGAGAATGACGACCGACAACCCGACGGCGACCAGGCAAGCCGTACCTGTGAGCTCCGCGCCGAACAGCAGCCAGGGCACGGATCCACCGCGGTTCTCCATGGGTCCCTTTGTCTCTCTCGGGCACGTGGCGCGGTCTGCGGATGGGAGCTCGAACCGACCGGTTCGAGATGTCCCGCGACGCCAACCATTCTAACACGCCAGCGCGAGCCGGGAGAGGCCCCCCTGACGAACGGCACGCGCCTGCAGGACGCGGTCGCCAAACCCGGAAACCTGGCTCGTGGACCCCGCCGCCCTCCAGACTCAGCGCGAGCGCCGCCACAGCTTGTTTCCGCTACGCATACTCGCGGAAGCCGATCAGGGATTAGAGGTTGGCCGACAGGTCGTAGCGCGCAGCCCGGCGCCGGTACAGCTGAATGACCTCATCGTTGCTCAGAGCCATGAACTATCGCCCCCTTCTTGCAATTCCTCGCTACTGAAGGGCAGCGAGCTCCTCGAGGTTGGTGCGTATCTTCCTGACTGCCCGCACGGAATGGACGCTGACGATCCCGTCGCCACGTCCCCCCGTCCGTGACGTGTCGGCGAATCGAGTCGACGAACGAAGCGCTGCGCTCGCAATCGCAGATGAACTGTACCATCGCCTTATCCGCGTAGCACGCGATCGGTGCCGGCGTCGATCCGGCATCGGAGAAGTTCTCGTTGGTCGAGGGGTCCGCATACTCCGTCACGGTTAGCCGCGGAACGCCCGACTCTCTTAGCCAGCGCACGACCCGATCCAACACTTCGGGCCGCACGACTGCACGAACTCCACCCAGTAGGGACCGATCACTCGATGCTGCCGATGCACCGTCAACTGGTGGTGGCCAACATCCTCGACCATTCCACCCTGCTCATGGCGTGAAAACGCAACTCGTATTGACCGGGTCGGAAAAACATCAGCGTGCCGTCGAAGCCGTGGGTGCCCTCCATCATCGAAAAGGTATGCATCCAACCGCCGCTGACCTGCTCGGCTTCGAGCTCGCTCTGCTGAAACATCATGCCCGAGCCGTGGGCGCCCACATCGACGTGCAGTCCCACGGGTTCATAGGTTTCCACGTGGTCGGTTGCCAGCTGGAATTGTACTTCGGGCGGGGCGGCGCCGGCCGGATCGTCCCCGCAGGCAGAGATCGCCGCAAAGAGAATCAAGCCCGTCACAACCCCAGTCGCGTTCATTATCATTTCACTATCCTCACACTGCCTTGTAGTCTCGCGTTACATCGTCACGGCCCGGTGGCCGGATATTCACCGTCTTAGTCGCCCGGCGTCAGCGCCATCTCGTCCCGCAACGCCTCGCGCACCGGCTGCTCCGGGCGACGCCGCACTTGCCAACGCCGCCAGACGAGGTAGATCGCCGGGATCACGACCAGGGTCAGTAGCGTGGCCGTCAGCATGCCGCCCACCATGGGCGCGGCGATCCGCTTCATCACGTCGGCGCCGGTGCCGGTGCTCCAGAGGATGGGCAGCAGGCCCATGATGATCGCCGTCACGGTCATCATCACCGGCCGTAGCCGTTCCAGCGCGCCCTCCCGCACGGCGGCCGCCACGTCGGCGGCGCTCGTCATGCGGCCTTCCAGGCCACGCCGATGGAAGGCCTCGTCCAGGTAGATGAGCATCACGACCCCCGTCTCCGCGGCGACGCCGGCCAGGGCGATGAAGCCGACCCAGACCGCGACGCTGGTGTTGTAGCCCAGCAGCCAGAGGAACCAGATGCCGCCGATCACCGAGAAGGGCAGCGCCAGCATGACGATCAGCGATTCGGCCACGCCCCGGAAGTTCAGGAAGAGCAGCAGAAAGATGATCCCCAGCGTGACCGGTACGACCAGCTCGAGCTTCTCGCGCACGCGTTGCATGAACTCGTACTGGCCGCTCCAGATCATCGTGTATCCGGGTGGCAGCGTCATTTGCGCGTTGACCAGGCGCTGCGCGTCGCGCACGTAGCTGCCTACGTCGCGCTCGCCGTTGTCGACGAAGATCGTAGTGACCGGAAACGCGTTCTCGGTCTTCACCGCCATGGCGCCCTGGGTCAACCCAACGCTGGCCACCTGGCCCAGCGGGATCTGTATCTGGCCACCCATGGCCGGGATGGTGACCTCGCGCAGCTTGTCGAGGTCGTCGCGCAGCTCGCGCGGATAGCGGACGTTGACCGCGTAGCGCTCGCGGCCCTCCACAGTATGGGCGGCGGTGAAGCCGCCCACCGTGGCCATGATCGCCCGGTGCACGTCGCCGACGTTCAGCCCGTAGCGCGCCGCCTCGACGCGGTCGATGTCGATATCGACGTAGTAGCCCGATACGCCACGCTCGGCGAAGGCGCTGCGGGTGCCCGGGACCTGCTGGACGATCCGCTCGACCCGTTCGCCCAGCGCCTGCAGCGTGTCGAGATCGGGGCCGAAGATCTTGATGCCCACTGGCGTTCGCACACCGGTGGCGAGCATGTCGATGCGCCCTTTGATGGGCATGGTCCACGAGTTGGTGACGCCCGGCACTCGGGTCGCCCGGTCCATCTCGGCGATCAGCCGCTCGTAGGTCATGCCCGGGCGCCACTCGTCTTCCGGCTTCAACGTGATCGTCGTCTCCCACATGGAGAGCGGCGCGGGATCGGTGGCGGTGGTGGCGCGGCCTGCCTTGCCGAGAACGATATCGACCTCGGGCATCGCGGCGAGCACGCTGTCCTGATGGCGCATCACCTCGCGAGCCTGAGCGATCGAAACGCCCGGCACCGTGGTCGGCATGAAGAGGATCGACCCCTCCTTCAGCGGCGGCATGAACTCGCTCCCCAACCGCCGCCATGGGATGACCGTGAGACCCAGCACCACGACCGCACCCGCGATGACGACCCACGGTCTGCGCACCACGAATCCGATGACCGGACTGTAGACCCAGCGCAGACCGCGGTTCACCGGGTTGCGCGATTCCGGCTTGATCTTCCCTTTGATCAGGTAGCCCATCAACACCGGCACCAGCGTGATCGACAACAGCGCCGCACCGGCCATGGCGAACGTCTTCGTGTAGGCCAGCGGTTTGAACAACCGGCCTTCCTGCTGTTCGAGCGAGAAGACGGGCAAGAAGCTGAAGGTGATGATGAGCAGCGAGAAGAAGAGCGGCGGCCCGACCTGTTTCGCGCTCTTCAGCACCACCTGCCAGCGGTCCTGACCAGGACCGCCGCGCTCGAGGTGCTTGTGCATGTTCTCGATCATCACGATCGCCGCATCGACCATGGCGCCGATGGCGATGGCGATGCCGCCCAGGCTCATGATGTTGGCGTTGACGCCGATCAGCCGCATGACGATGAACGAGATCAGGATGCCGAGCGGTAGCGTCACGATGGCGACCAGCGCCGAGCGCGCGTGCAACAGGAAGAGCACGGCCACCAGCGCGACGATGATCGATTCCTCGACCAGCTTCTCGCGCAGGGTATGAATCGCCCGGTGGATCAGGTCGCTGCGGTCGTAGGCGGTGCGTAACTCAACGCCGGCAGGCAGGCCCTGCTGGATCACCGCCAGCCGTTCCTTGACCCGCTCGATCGTCTTCAACGCGTCGGACCCGAAGCGCATGACGACGATGCCCGCCACGACCTCGCCGCGGCCGTCCAGGTCGGCGGCACCGCGGCGCGGTGCCGGCCCCACCTGGACCCGCGCCACATCGGCGACGCGGACCGGCGTGCCGTTGGCCGTGGCACCCACCGTCACGTTCTCGATGTCCCCGACATTCTCGAGGTAGCCCAGCCCGCGGATCATGTACTCGCGGCCGCCCATCTCGAGGACGCGGGCACCGATGTCGATGTTGTGTGACCCGATCGCTTGCGCCACGCGGGTGACCGGGATGTCGAAGGCGCGCAGCCGTTCCGGATCGACTTCGACCTGGTACTGCTTGACGAAGCCGCCCAGGCTGGCCACCTCCGACACGCCGGGCACGGCGGTCAACTGGTAGCGGATATACCAGTCCTGCAAAGTCCGCAACTGCGCCAGGTCGAGGCTGTCCGACTCGAGCACGTACTCGAACACCCAGCCGACGCCGGTGGCGTCGGGGCCCAGCGTCGGCTCGACGCCCTGCGGCAGCTGCTGGCGGATGCCGTTCAGATACTCAAGCACCCGCGAACGCGCCCAGTAGATGTCGGTGCCGTCCTCGAAGATGACGTAGACCAGGCTGAGCCCGAAGAAGCTGTAGCCGCGCACGACGCGAGCGCCGGGCACCTTCAGCATCTCGGAGGTGATCGGGTAGGTAATCTGGTCCTCGACGATCTGCGGCGCCTGCTCGCGGAAATCGGTCTGGATGATGACCTGCACGTCCGACAGGTCGGGTATGGCGTCCAGAGGAGTCGTCCGCATCGCCCATACCCCGCCGGCGACGATGGCGGCGCTGGCGAGCAGCACCAGGAAGCGATTGCGGAGCGACCACTCGATGATCCTGCTAATCATAGCGGTGCTCCTCTCCGCCCCCCGACATCGTGTCGGCGTGCTGCATCTGCTCGCCGGGCGCGTGCTGCGTGTGCTCGCCACCCGGCTCGATCGCCGAGCCGTGGCCGGCGTGTTGCATCCCCGGCATACCGCCGCCGCTGCCGGCAAGGCGGGACTCGGCGTCGATCAGGAAATTTGCCGAGGCGACGATCACTTCACCTTCCTCGAGGCCGGCAAGCACCTGCACGCGATCGCCGGCCCGCGCGCCCAGCACGACGTCGTGCGGATGGAGCGAGCCATCCTCGTGGCGGTGGAAGATCAAGTTGCGCTCGCCCGTCGCGACCACCGCATCGAGCGGCACCGAGATGACGTCCTCGCCGATCTCCGCATCGAGGTACACGGTGGCGAACATCCCCGGCTTGAGTCGGAGATCCGGGTTCGGCACCGTCAGGCGCACCCGGTTCGTCCGGCTCCGTTCGTCTACCGTCGGATAGACGAAGCTGACCCGCCCCATCACGTGAACGCCCGGATAGGCGGAGACTTCGACATGCGCCTGCTGGCCCTCGCGAACGAACTGGAGATCCTGCTCGAACACATCGCCTTCCACCCAGATCGTCGACAGGTCGGCGATCCGGTAGAGCCGCTCGCCCGGCATCACGCGCTGGCCCTCCAGCACGTTCTTCTCCAGCACGATACCGTTGACCGGGGAGACCAGCGTCAACGTCTTCGTGACCTGGTCCGTGCTCTCGACCCGGGCGATCTGTTCCTCGGTGATGTCCCAGTACGCCAGCCGTCGGCGCGCCGCTTCCAGCGTCGCCTGGGCGTGTCGCCACGCCTCGCCGGCGGAGGTATCGACCTGGGCGGCGAGTCGCTTCGCGGTCAGCAACTCTTCCTGCGCCGCCACCAGTGCCGGACTGTACAGCGTCAGTAGTTGCTGCCCGCGGCGCACCGATTCGCCCGTCGTACTGACGAACAGACGCTCGACGAACCCTTCGATCTTCGGGGTGATGTCGGCGACCCGGGGCTCGGCCGCCTCGATCCGACCGACCGTGCGGATCGTGCGGGTCAACGGCCGTCGCTCCACCGTCGCGTACACGATCCCCAGGGCCCGCTCTTCTTCGGCCGTCAGGTGGACAGCCGACCGCATGGCGGTTCCTGTGCTGTCGGTGGCGCCCATACTACCGCCGCCGGTGTGCATGGCGTGCTCCTCCGCCGTCATCCCCGGCATCGGCGACTCTTCGTCCTGACCGCCACAGGCCGCGAGCAGCGATGCGCCGAACAGTATCACGATGGTCATGTTCTTCATCGGTCATCTCCCAGCGTGCTGCCCACCAGCGCCTCCACCTGCGCGACGGCGCGGTGATACTCCGCGGTGAGGCGTACGCTCTCTATGCTGTATCGATTCACTGTCATCTCGTTGACAACCAGCGTCGTGTAGTCGATGCGGCCCACGCGATACGCTGACAGCGCGGACTCGACGGCCGCTTCGGCCTGGGGCAACACCGACGTCTCGTAGAGCCGCGAGAGGCTCCGGGCCCGCTCCGCCTGCGCCCTCAACTCTGACAGCCGGGCGAAGGTCTCGTTGTAGAGGTCGAGCTCGCGGGCCTCCTCCATCCTCTGCATCGCCTGCATCTCGTCTCTCATCGGCAGTTGCCGCGACCCGGCGAAGAGGGGGATGCTGATGCCGAACATGAGCGAGACGAAGTTCTCGAACTGCGGCCGGCCGCCGTAGCTCAGGCTGACCGTGATGTCGGGATAGAGGGCGCGGCGCGCCGCCTTGTAGCCGGCCTCCGCCGCCAAGGCGCGCTGGCGAGCCGCCTGGAGCGCCGGCCGCTGGCCCGCCGCCAGCGCCATGAGGGAATCGACCGACGGCAGCTCGCCGCCGGGGCCCGCCAGCTCCAGCGCGTCCACCGGCTCGGTGGCCGCCCGGCCCAGCAGCGCGTTCAGTCGGGCCGCCATCGCGACGCGGTCCTGCTCCATCACAGTGATGTCCTCGGTCATCTGCGCGACGGAGACCTGTGCCTGCAGCACGTCCTGCTGCAGGCCATCGCCAACGGCATAGCGAGCCGACGACACCTCGAAAAAATCGCGGAGCAGGCCGCGCGTATCACGCATCACCGCCAGCGCTCGATCCATGAACGCGAGGTGATGGTACGCGGACGCCACCCGGGCCAGCAGTTGCCGCTCTACCTCCTGGGCATCGAGCCCCTCCGCCGCCGCGAGGTAATCGGCGCGCTCCTCGCTAAACCCCAGCTTGCCCGGCCAGGGGAATCGCTGCGTCAGTCCCACGGTGTTCATCGTCATCGGCTGATCGGTCCGGCCCAAATCATTGACCGGACGGTTCATGAACCCGAAGGACAGCATCGGGTCCGGGAAGGCGCCAGCCTGTGACACACGGGCCTCCGCTACATCGGCCCGCAACCGCGCCGCCTGCAACGATGGATTGGCCTCGCGAGCCATCTCCAACGCTCGCGCCAACCGCAGCGTGTCGGGCGCTGCATTAACCGGTTCGACCCGCTGTGCCGCCACAGCGGCCGGGACGACGACACCGGGCGCCACACCCATAGCCAGGCTGCCCCACAGCATCAGTGCGAGAACCCACCCGGTGCCCCTTCTTGGTCTCTTGTTCGATCGATTCGACATACCTCGCCTCGCGGGCGCGAATAGCCAACGAAAGTCACGCCGGAGCGCGCGTCTGCGGCTCCGCGTGGTCAGTTCACGCGTTATTCAGCGAGGCTACGCTTTAGGAGGAGGCGAGAGCGGTGTGGGTTGCAGGTTCGCCAGACTGCCTGGGGTCTCCTGATCCGCCATGACCTCGGGAGTCGGGCTCAACTCGAAGGACGTCAGCGGAATGATCGCTATGCCGACGCCGACGCGGACGCAACTGATCATCCCCACGCAAGCGGGCATCTTGCAAGCGTCGCAATCCTCGGACGGCTGGGTGATCCCTGGTCCGGCATGCGACGCGAGCGCCACACAATGCGGCGATTCGGCCCCCACCATTGGATCGGCTTTCGCCAGGGCCGGTGCGGCCAAAGCCCCTATGTGCGCCAGTAACAGTAACGTCGCGATCGCTCTATACATCGGACCCAAAGTATACGACACATGCCCGTCATTCAAGCTGCAGACCCATCAGGCGGACCGGGACCGACTGCCGCGCTCCCAGCCGCCCCGTCGGTTCAGTGCGCCGTGAGTCACAAACCGGAGTCGCCAGCATCCAGGAAGCGCTTGCTACACTCCAGTTGGCGGCGCGTTCCCAATCTCTGGCCTTGCGCCTCACAGACCGCTAACCGCCCGACTTCACCCGCTCGATGTAAGCGTCGACGTTCTGTTCCAGTACGTCGAGCGGGACCGCGCCATCCATCAGTACCACGTCATGGAACTCACGCAGATTAAAGCGATCTTCCAGCTGGCTCTCCGCCCGACGCCGCAGGTCCCGGATCTTCAGCTCGCCCATCTTGTAGGCGACGGCCTGGCCGGGCCAGGCGATGTAGCGATCGACCTCTGCCTCTATGTTGTGAAGGCTGAGCGCCGTGTTCTCGGCCATGAAGTCGATCGCCTGTTGCCGCGTCCAACCGATGTAGTGGATTCCCGGGTCGACGACCAGCCGGCAGGCGCGCCACATCTCGTAGCTCAGGCGGCCGAACTCCGCGTAGGGGTCTGTGTAAAAGCCGACTTCCTTCCCCAGCCGCTCGGCGTACAGTGCCCAACCCTCGACGAACGCAGTGAACCCCGCGAAGCGACGGAACGGCGGCAGCGTCTCGATCTCCTGTTGCAGGGCGATTTGCAGGTGGTGGCCCGGCACGGCTTCGTGGAACGACAGCGCCTCGATCTGGTACAGCGGCCGGCTGGCAAGGTCATAGGTGTTGACATTGTAGTAACCGGCGCGCGAGCCATCGCCGGCGCCCGGAC
>JASFLD010000104.1:0-10231 GCA_050118275.1 Gemmatimonadales bacterium | reverse complement strand
TTACGAGTTCCGACCGACGGACGGTCCGTTGCGCTATCGGCTGCGCGAGTACGGCACGCTCCGTGTCGAGACGCCCGTAGGAGTGCAGACCGCCACCGATTCGACGCACGCCGTCGTCGCCATCGACGTCGCGGGGGATAGCGACGGTGGCCGCGAAGTGATGATTTCCTTCGACGAGCTGGAGTCCTGGGCCGGGGGTGACTTTCCCAGACGCCACGTCACCGGCACGGAACTGGTCGGTCATCCTTTCATCGGCGTCCTTCAGCCGAGCGGCCTCATCGATGTGAGCACCACGCCCGAGATACCCGAGGATCTCGCGGCAGCCATCGATCCCACCGCCCTGGTCACCAGGCTCCTGCCTCCGCTACCTCCCGGCGGCGAAGCGTCGGCGCCACCCTGGCCCCACAGGGCGAAGGTGACCATCAATACGGCGACGCACATCGAGCTCACCTACGATGGGACCGCTTCGTTCGCCGGTGATACGACGTGGGACGGGCGGTCGGGCCGTGTCATCGTCTGGGAGGGGATCGTGACGGGTGGGGGACGCGGCCGACCCGCTGGCGCCCCGGGCGAGGTCGAGTTCGACTACACTGGACGGTACGTGACCCACTACATTTGGGATCCGGCTACCGGCGTCATGCTCGCCTCCACGATGACATCGGAGTCGGAAGGCGAGCTCGAGGTGAAGGAGATGCAGTCGGTGATGCCCATCACTCACCGCGGGCGTACGCAAGTGACCCTCGCGCGCTGACACGCGCCGGCCAGAGAGGTACCGACATGAGAGTTGCCAACCTGTTCCTGCCGCTAATGGCCGCCACGTTGGTCGGCTGTCCCGTCAATCCGGCAACCGGCGAGCGGCAGTTGATCCTGATCAGCGAGAGCCAAGAGATCGAGATGGGTCGCGAAGGGTCCCAGCAAGTGGAAGCCGTGATGGGACTCTACGACGATCCCGATTTGCAGGAGTACGTGAGCGAGATCGGCCAGGAGCTGGCTGCCCAATCGGAGAAGCCCGGACTTCCCTGGAGCTTCAAGATCGTCGATGACGTCGTGGTCAACGCTTTCGCCTTGCCGGGCGGTTTCATCTTCGTGACCCGCGGCATTCTGGCCCACTTCAATTCCGAGGCCGAGCTGGCCGGCGTCCTGGGTCACGAGATCGGCCACGTGACCGCCCGGCACTCGGCCGAACAAATCAGTCGCGCCCAGGTGGCCCAACTGGGCCTGGTCGCCGGCACCGTCTTCGTTCCCGAGTTCAGTCCCTATGCGAATCTCGCCGGCTCCGGCCTCGGCCTGCTCTTCCTCAAGTTCGGCCGCGACGATGAGCGCCAGGCGGACGACCTCGGCTTCCGCTACATGACCCGGGTGGGGTACGACCCGACGCAGATGGTCGAGGTCTTCGACATGTTGAGCCGAGTCAGCCAGGCCGCCGGTGGCAGCGGCGTCCCCAGCTGGCTGTCCACCCACCCGGACCCCGGCGAGCGACGCGAGCGCATGCAGCGGGCGCTGGCCGAGGCCGGCGTGTCCGACGGCGACGTGGGACGACAACGCTACATGCGGATGATCGACGGGCTGGTCTTCGGGGAGAATCCCAGACACGGCTTCTTCAGCGGCGCCGAGTTCTTCCACCCCGACCTCGAGTTCCGCATCGTGTTTCCTGCCGGCTGGAAGACCCAGAACACGAACCAGGCGGTGCTGGCGATCGCCCCCGATGAAGACGCCATTTTGCAGCTGAGCCTGGGGCAGGGCGAGTCGGTGGACGCCGCGGCGCAGAGCTTCCTCGGCCAGGAAGGCCTTCAGCCGGGCCCGACCACGCGGGCCGCCGTCAACGGCCTGCCCGCGACGTGGGCGACGTTCAGCGCAACGTCGCAGGACACCGAGCTTCGCGGGCTGGTCGTGTTCATCGCCTACAACGAGTCGATCTACCAGATCCTCGGATACACGCTGGCCGCCAAGATGTCCAACTACGAGCCGTCGTTCAGCAATACGATGCGGAGCTTCGATGAGCTAACGGATCCGGAGGCGCTGGGCGTGCAACCCAAGCGAATCGAGATCGTGCAGTTGGACCAGGCGATGACGATCGAGCAGTTCGCGCAGCGCTATCCTTCGACCGTCGACACGAAAGAAATCGCCCTCATCAATGGTGTGGAGGAAGGCGGCTCGCTGCCGGCGGGTCGCTACGTGAAGCGTGTCGTCGGAGGTTCGCTGCCGGGCAACTAGAGTGTTCTTCTCCCTTGGGGGACGGGGTGCGGGTGGTCGAGCGGAGCTGGTTTTGCGACCCCACGGTCACGCCGCAGGTGTGAGCGTGGGGGAGGCCGGAGCGAGACGACCGGCACCCCGGCCCCCGCGATGAACTCAGCTCAGCGGACCTTGCCACGCGCCGCGATCGGCCAGATCTCCACGACGTCCTCGCCGTCGATGAGGTGAAATTCCTCGTGTAGGTTGACCGCCGGACACACGTGATTCGGTATGATCTCCACCGGACTACCGATGGGCGGGAAGTCGGTTCCGGGCGGCAGGCGCACGACGCCGTGCTCCTCGTTCAGGGTCACGATCCGCGCCGCCGGCGCCTCGCGAATGTAGCCGAAGCCATCGTAATCGGTCAGCGCGAATGCCCGGCGCGCCGGCTCGGCGAACAGCGACTTGCTCCCGGCGTCGAGCACGGCCCGGTCGGGCGTCGGACGGCTGATGACCGTCGCCAAGACGCTGAGCGCGCAGTCCTCGGGGGTGGCCTGTCCGATGGACATCTGATTCACGTCGTTGAAGACGTAGGTGCCGGGCCGCATCTCCGTGACGCCCGGCGCGGCCGCCGTGTACGGCGCGGCCGGTGTCGACCCCACGCTCACATCCTCGACGGGATGACCCCGCTGGCGCAGCGCCTCAGCCACCTGGACCAACTTTTGGCCGGCGCTCGTCGCGCGCTCTTCCATCTGACCCGCGCTTTGCGCTCCACTCGGTACATGACCCTCGTGAGTCTCCACGCCGCGCAATCTGAGCGCCGGCGCGTCGGCCACGCGCTGGGCCAGCGCCACGATCTCGTCCAGGTCCGTCAACCCGCAGCGGCCTTTCCCCGTATCGACCTCGATCAGTACATCGATGTCGCTCCCGGCCTCGCGGAAAGCCAGGTCCAGCAGGTCGACGCCTTCCGCGCTGTCCACGAGAACCGCCACGCGGACGCGCTGGGCAAGCTGCGCCAACCGCTGGCATTTCTCGGCACCGATCACCTGGTTCGCGATCAGAATGTCCTCCAGCCCCTCGTCGGCCATGACTTCGGCCTCGCCGACCTTCGCGACGGTTATGCCCGACGCGCCCAACTCCACCTGAAGCCGCGCCAGGTGCGGCGACTTGTGCGTCTTGGTGTGCGGCCGCAGACGGACGCCGAACCCTTCCGCCAGACTCTGCATGAGCTCGAGGTTCCGGCGGAGAGCCGCCGTGTCGACGAGAAGCGCGGGTGTATCGATATCGTGCTTTTTCATGCTTGGCTGCCCGAATCTGAGAGTCGTACTTCATTCAGGGTCCGTTCGATCTGATCGGCGTGCCGGAGATCGTGACCGGCCAGTAAAGCGATGCTGAAGCCGACGCTCTCTTCTCCCCGCTCCGAGTGCAGGCCCACCCGTTCCCAGGCCGGTCCTCTCGTCCGCAGGTAGAGATCTACGTTCAGGCCCCGCAGCCGCCGGTACTCCTCCAGTAACGTCGAGATGGGCCGGTCATTGTGTGCCATGCCCGTCGCCATCACATCCTGATCGTAGCCGGCGATGGCCGGCCGGTCGTGGCTCAGCATCAGGCGCAGACGGTAGCCGTACACCCACTCGGTGTCGCCGAGGTGGCCGACGACTTCCTTCACCGACCAGGCCCCGGCACGCGGACGCTTCGCCAGCACGTCGTCCGCCAGGCCGTTCAGCCGCCGCTCCAATTGCGCCGGCGTATGGGCCAGCACATGAACGGGATCCCGATCGCCCAGCCGCGCCAGCAACTCGTCCCGGTAAGCCTCGAATTCTCTCACCGGATCAGCGGACATCTCATCCTCCCATCTGAGCCGCGGATTCCGGCGCGTCGTTCCGCCGCGCCAGGTTTTGCTCGAACAGATCGAGAATGCGCCGGTATTCGTCCGTCCACGCCCACGAATGGACGAACCCATGGTCTTCCTTGGGATACATGGCAACTTGCCAATCTTGCTTGCCCAGTTCGAGCAGTCTTTCGGTCAGCCGCACGGTGTCCTGGAAATGCACGTTCTGATCGATCATGCCGTGGCAGATGAGCAGGGCTCCTTCCAGGCCCTCGGCGTGATAGATCGGCGAACTGCGACGATAAGCCTCCAGGTCATCTTGCGGCAATCCCAAGATGCGCGACGTGTACCAGTGATTGTAGTAGGCCCAGTCGGTCACCGGCCGCAGCGCCGCGCCCGCCGCGAAGACGTCCGGCTGAGTGAACATCGCCATGAGGGTGATGAAGCCGCCGTAGCTGCCGCCGTAGATGCCGATGCGCTCCGGATCGACGCCCAGCGAGTCCACCAGGAACCGGGCACCGTCGACCTGATCCAGCAGATCTTTGTCGCCCATGTGCTTGTTGATCGCGGTCCGCCAATCGCGGCCGTAGCCCGCCGACCCGCGATAGTCGATGTCGAGCACGGCATAGCCGCGCTCCGCCAGCAAGTTGTGGAACATGTACTCCCGGTAGTAGCTGCTCCACCAGGCGTGCACGTTCTGCGTGTATCCCGCTCCATGCACGAAGATCACGGCGGCGCCGTTCGCCGCTCCGCGCGGGCGATACAAGCGAGCCGGCACATCCGCACCGTCGCGCGCTCTGAAGTAGACGATCTCGGGCACGATCCAATCCCGCGAGCGGAAGTCGCCGCTGGTCGACTCGGTGATCTGCTTCACCCTGGCGTCGACGCGGTTGTCCTGCAGGTAGAGTTCCGGCGGATGGTCCATCGTCGAGTACAGCGCGGCCAGTCGCTTGCCGTCGGGCGTGAGGACCACGGGACCGGCGCCGCGCCCGGACCCGTGCAGGGTACCCTGCTCCGTGATCAAGCGGCGATGCCGGCCGTCCAGGTCCATGCGGTAGAAACCGCGCTCGTGCGGGCTGCTCTCGCTGGTGACGAGGTACCATTCCCGCTCATCGCGAGAGAGTCGGGCGTCCAGTACTTCCCACGGCCCGGTGGTCAGCGGGGTCGGCTCGCCACCGCCCACCGCTACCGTGTAGAGGTGGGCGAAACCCGAGGCTTCGGAGATGAACCAGACGTGATCGCCGTCGGGCATCCAACCCGCCGAGTTCCAACCCGGGCCACCGATCCACGCCGCGTCGTAGAGGTGGTCCACGACGCGGGACTCGCCGGTCGCCGCGTCGCTCACCAACACCCACCGGTCGTGCGCGTCATCCGATAGGCCCACCGCCAGCAGTCGCTCGCCGGATGCGGACCAGTCGCGGAACTGGAGATCGATCTCCCGCTCGCCTTGCCCGTGATCGACCCATTGGACCTCTCCCGTCACCAGATCCATGATCCCCAGCTTGCGCGAGCGCTGTTCATCGCCGACGTACGTCCTCTTGCGTGGCGCCTGACGCGTGTATCCGTCCTCGGTCACGTAATCCGGAACCCAGGCCAGCCGCGCCTCTTTCGCCTCCACGCCCAGATTGAATGCCAGATGGGAGCCGCCGGGAGCGACCCAGTAAGGGCCGATCGACTCTCCCGGTTTGACGTAGAAGGCCTGCGGTGTATCCACCTGCGCCGTATCGGGTGGCGGCGGCCAGTCACGCGCGCGGCGGAGCGAGTCGACCTCGAAGACCTTCAGCAGTTCGTGCTGTTCATCCTCGAGGTACTTCCTCTGCCCTTCCAGCGGCTCCTCTTCGCGCGGTCGATTGCCGCGCCGGATGTCCGTCAGCTGCGTAATCGCGCCGCTGGACACATCGACACGGTAGAGGTTGTCATGCAGGACATAATAGACGGCGGTACCATCGGGCTCGATCTGGACATCGGACAGACGACCGGTCACGGTTACGAGCGGCCGCTCGCGCCCCGACCGCACCTCGAGCAAGTAGAGCGTGCCGTCATGCTCGTAGGCCCCCAATCGGAGATCGTCCGAATAGACGGCCGCCAGACGGCTCCCGATCCGCCGGGCCTCCACGTCGTCCACCCGCGTCGGTGTTCCACCCTCACGGCCCACCCGGTAGAGGCCCTGGCGTTCCTCGGACGGTTCTTTCCAAACGAAATAGAGCGACTGGCCGTCGGGCGCCCAACGGAGACGTGATGGGGATTCGCCGACCAGGTCGGGCCCCCGCATGATGTTCGCGACGCTGAGGTCGAAATCCGAACTCTCGCTCTCTTCAGTCTGGCGTTCCTTTACCGTCACCTGGGCGAGGGATGATCCGGCCAGCGAGAGACAGGCCGGCAACGCGAGAGCGAGCAACGCGGCCACCCGCGATCTGAGCATTGGTCCTCCTCGATTCAGACAGAGCATGGGATAGGAGAGGAAAACTGCGGCGGCGGGCGCGTGACGCAATAGGGAGGTGCGGCCATCGATACCGGACGCCGGCCAGCCGACCGGCGAAGGTCCGGTCAATCCACGTTCGCCGAGAATGGTCGGCCACGCGAATATATCCGCGGCCTGCGTGGCCATCAGACTTCTTCGGGGAAGTTCTCCAGCACTTCTTTCACTTTGGCCATGAAGAAGTCGGCCATGGCACCGTCGACTACGCGGTGATCGAAGGAGAGCCCGAAGTAGGCGCGCCGGCGGATCGCGATCATGTCGTCGATCACGACGGGTCGCTTCTCGATGGTTCCGATACCGAGGATGGCGACTTGCGGTTGATTGATGATCGGCGTACCGAACAGCGAGCCGAACACGCCGGGGTTGGTGATCGTGAAGGTGCCGCCCTGTACGTCGTCGGGGTCGAGCTGGCGCCGGCGCGCTCGGTCCGCCAGATCGAAGACGCGGCGGCCGATGCCCAGCAAGCTCAGCTCGTCGGCGCTCTTCAGTACGGGAACGATCAGGCCGCTTCCCTCGTCCAGGGCGACCGCGACGCCGATGTTGTAGTGGTTGTGATAGACGATCTTGCGACCGACGACCGACGCGTTGAGCACCGGGTAGGACTTCAAGCCTTCGATGACGGCCCGGATGATGAACGGTAGATAGGTGAGCTTGACCCCGTCCTGCTCGAAGCGCGGCTTCAGCCTGGCCCGTACATCGCTGACCCGCTCGAAATCGATCTCGAACAGCGTGCTCACGTGCGCGCTGATGCGACGGCTCATGAGCATGTGCTCCATGATCCGTTGCCGCATGACACTCATTTCCTCGATCCGATCCGTATCACGGATCACGACCTCGGGGATTCTGATCTCCAGCGTCGTTCCGTGGATCGGAACGTTCAGCAGCCCGGGAGCGCCCGCCGGCGCCGGCGCTGGCGCCGCCTCGCGGCGGTCGATGTGTGCCAGGATGTCCTTCTTGGTGACGCGGCCGGCCACGCCGCTGCCGCTGCCGCTGAGAGCCGAGAGATCGATCCCGTGCTCGGCGGCGATCCGCCGTACCAGCGGCGTCGAACGCGTGCGGAGCCGCTCTTCACGTGTCGCCGCGGCCGGCGCACCGTCTCCCTCGCGCTCGACCGGCGGTGCGACTGCCGCCGGCGCGGCCGCTGCCGGTTCGGACGCCGGTTCTGGAGCTGACGCGGCCGTCTCTTCGGGGCGCGCCGGCGCGCTCTCGACCTGCTCCTCGCTCTCTTTCTCGTCGGCCGCTACGGCCGCTCCGCCCTCGGTCTCGATCCTGGCGATCACGCTGCCCACCTCGACCGTATCGCTCTCCTGAGCGAGAATCTCCACCAGCGTTCCCGAGGCCGGGGACGGGATGTCGGCATCCACCTTGTCCGTCGAGATCTCGAGGATCGACTCGTCCCGCTTAACCTCTTCGCCGACGCCCTTGAGCCACCTGGTCACCGTGCCCTCGGCGATCGACTCGCCCATCTGGGGCATCAGCACATCGACTTTGGCCATCGCTTCACTTCTCCTGGTCTGCCAGCTCGCCGTCGTGTGGCCTCCACTCCCTCCGCTCCGGTCGACCGAGGCCCGTCGCCACCCGCAGACGCGTCACGCCGTTAGCGCGAAAATCTACGAGGGAGGGCGGGTGACTTCAAACCGCCGCCTCGCGAAAGGGCAGATCGATTACCGTGGCCGTACCCTCCCGGCCTCCGTCGCTCCAAGACAATCGCGCCCGCGCCTCGACCTCGCGCCGTACATACCCGAGGGCGATTTGCCCAAAGTCAGGCGACTCGACGGCGGAGGTCACCAGTCCGACTTCCTTGCCCGTCTCCTCACGCAGCGCCGCTCCGCCGGACGGCAGATCGCCTACCAGCGTGAATCCGCCCAACCGGCGATTGACGTGACCGCGAAAGTGGATGCGCGCCACGACTTCCTGCCCCAGATAGCATCCCTTGTCATAGGAGATCGCTGCGCCTTCCAGGCCGGTCTCCTGCGCCAGGTTCGACTCGCTGATGTCGATGCCGTAGCGCGGGATGCCGCATTCCACCCTAACGACCTCGACCGCCTTCGAACCGGCCACCCGACCCTCCCGGTCGCGTACTGAGGCCGACAGGCGCTCGATCAGAGCGCCGGCTGCCTCGCGCGGCGCGACCAGCTCCACCCCGTCACCTGCCAAGCGACGGGATCGCACGACCAGGATGTCGACGTCGTCGAACCGCGCTTCGCGTCGGCCCAGATGACGGTCGGGAATTTCGCCCAGTAGTTCGGCGGCGGGACCGGCCGCGTCGGGTCCGTACACGCCGATGAGAGCCAGCGACTGACTGACATCTTCGTAGGTAGCGAAGAGCGGCGGCAGGTATTTCTTGAACGCAGCCAAGAGATTGGACAGGCCTTCCTGCGGCACATCCAGGAGCAAGAACTCACCGAGAGGAAAGACCCGAAGATCGGTCAAGACCCGTCCCTTGGACGTGAGCAGCAAAGCGTGGCGACCCTCGGTCTCGAGCCCTGTGACGCGGTTGGTGACCAAACCGTTCAGCATTTCCGCCGGCCGCTGGCCGCTCAGCCGAACGAGCCGTCGCTCGGACCGAAGCGTCACCGCACACCGATCGACCAGGGCGCGATACTCGGCCTTCCAATCACCATGATCGGGCGGCGACTCGAAAGGCGGCGTCAGCGGTTCATCCATGAAGTACTGCGAGAAAGTGATGGCGCAGTAGCACAGAACGGCGCCCCCGACCCTCCGGCCGCGGGGCGCCGTTGTCTCAGCTCGATCGAGAAAGAGGCGGCCTTATCGACCTCTGACCTGGCCGCCGTAATCGATGACCAGGGCGACCCGACGATTCTCGATCCCCGTGACACCGGGGCCACGAGCGCCCGGTACCACCTGACGGTTCGCTGCCTCGCCGTAACTCACCGACTTCACCATGTCGGGCGCGATCCCGCCCGCGGTGGTCAGGTACTGCTTGACGGCGTCAGCGCGCCGCTTGCCGAGGCGCATGTTGTACGCCTCGCTCCCCGCGGGATCCGCAAACCCTTCGACCGTGACCAGGGCGTCGGCGTAATACTGCTTGACGACCGCGGCGAAGCGATCGAGCACCGGCTTGTCGAGCTCCCGAACGGTGGCGTCGTCGAACGCGAAGTGAACGGGGACGTTGAACTTCAGCATCCCCTGCATGCGCTCCATCGTGGCGTTGTAGTCGTTCCGCAGCGACCTGAGGTCGCTCTCGAGGCTGCTGACCCGACTCTCGAGCCCATCGATACGACCCGAAAGCTGGTTGTCTCCCTGCTGCATCTCCTGACGGACCTGCGCGAGCTCGGCATCTAGCTCCTCTGGCTTGACCGCCGAACAACTCACCGACGCCAACGCCAACACGACCACGCCGAGCATTGCGGTGGTCCCCATCCGCACGTGCCGACTGACCATCGCTCCTCCTTCTGACAGTTGCATGTTACGGAGCCGTAGCTCCTTCAACGTATCCGCCGAGGCGATGGCCCGAAACCCAGCAGCTCCGGCCTTGCGCGACCATAGTCCCCCGACGTGACTGATAAGACCATCATTACCCAGACATTGCACTCTCGCACAGCCTCCCCGCTCGCGGACAGGGACAGACGTGCGCGTACCCACCTTCGTGATCGGGCTAGGGCCTGGGGATACTCAATATGTAACCCTAAACGCGGGTTGGCAACGGGGAACCGGACACACCTGTAAGCCAAATCGCGTTTCCCCGGCCAACCGTTTGACGGCGGAGTCACCCTCGACGACATTTCAAG